>JAHDFG010000124.1:0-2415 GCA_020628265.1 Pseudooctadecabacter sp.
CGGCCCTTGCGACGTTTGGCCTTGGGGGTGTCGCCGATCAGGATGTCGTCGGCCTTGGCGCGGTCCTCAAGCGCAAGCGCCATGGAGGTCCCGCCGGTTTTGGGGATGTGCACGAAGATATAGCGACGCCCGGGTGAGATAATCATGGGCGCCTCATCTGGATCGCAGGGCGATAATACTGCCCGAGGCGATGATCAGAACGATCCCGATCAGGGCGACCGTTCCAAGGGTCTGGCCCCACATCAGCCACGCGAACAAAGAGGCAAAGACGATCATGGAGTATTCGTTGATCGACACATAGGAGGCTTCGCCCAACTGATACCCTCGCGTGAGCAGCAACACCCCAAGGATGCTGCCGACCGCCTGCGCCACCACAACGGCCCATGTGGCAAAGTCGGGCGCGACATAGCCCCGATGCACCCAACCTGCGGCGCCTGCAGGGGCCTCGAGCGGGAAGAGGGTCAACAGCGCAAGGCCGATTGCGCCGAACGCCCCAAGGATCGCGATATAGGAGAATGTCATGACCATCGTGCCCTCGCCCTCGCACCAAAGGCGGGTGCCGATGGCCGAGATCGCATAGAAGAGACCCGCGAGGATCGGCGTCAGCGAGAGCCACGTCAGCCCCCCGTCTTCGGGCCAGACCACCATGAGGGCGCCAGCGAACCCGAGGACAACCGCGACGCCACGATAGAGCCCAATCTGTTGGCCCCGAAAGACGACCGAGATGATCTGGACGAAGATCGGTGCTGTCAGGAACCCTGCCGCGACCACGCCGATAGGCAGGAAGGCAAGGCAACCGAAGTAGATGAGCAAGGCCAGCGCGTTGAAAAAGTTTCGCAGGAACACGTAGCGTGGACGGATCGCGCGCAAGTGAACCCAACCCAGCAGGGCCATCACCACGATCAGGCTGACCGCCACCACGGCCCGCAGGGTCTGGAACACCCACAGGGACGAGATTTCGGCCACGATCACAATCAGGTTGTCCGTGGCAGCCAGCACGAACATCCCTGACAGGGTGCAGAGGGTCGACAGGATGGGGCGTGTGTCTTGCATAGGCGCACGTTGTGCAAGGTCAGGGTGCGGCGCAAGCCCCTTTGCGACGCTGGACTGCGCAGACCGACGGGTGCGCGCGTGGTGAGGGCGGATTTGGATATTTGAAAGCCAACGAAGCCGAGGGGTGGTTCCCAGCCGTTTGATGTTTGACAAAAAGGGGCAGCCGCGCAAATGTCTGACAATTGAATCACCGCTGCATGGGGAGGATGCACCGATGGGATGGATGAAAGACGAGACGGGCCTTGGCAAGACGCCTGCCAACTATGTCCCACTGACCCCGTTGAGCCATTTGCAAAGGGCGGCGAAGGTCTTTGCCGACCGAGAGGCGCTGGTCTATGGCACCACACGCCTGACCTATGCCCAGTATCATGCCCGCGTGAGCCAATTAGCCTCTGCCCTTCAAGGCGCAGGTGTGCAGCCCGGTGACGTGGTGGCGACAATCCTGCCCAACGTGCCCGCACAAGCCGAAGCGCATTTCGGGGTGCCTGCCTGTGGGGCGGTGCTGAACACGATCAACATCCGGCTCGACGTAGACACCATTGCCTACATTCTGGACCACGGTGAGGCGAAGGTCCTGATCGTGGACAGCCAGTTCCTGCCCGTCGCCATGCAGGCCATTGATCTGATGGAGGGGCCAGCGCCTTTCATTGTCGAGGCCCCTGACAGCCAAGCGGGCGTGCCCGAGATCGGCGAACAGATTGATTACGAAAGCTTCATCGCCAAGGGCGATCCGGAATTTTCGTGGATCATGCCCGAGGATGAGTGGGAGAGCCTTGCGCTTAATTATACCTCCGGCACGACGGGACGGCCCAAGGGTGTCGTCTACCACCACCGCGGCGCCTATCTGATGACGATGGGCACGCCGGTCACATGGCGGATGACGCTCTATCCGAAGTTCCTGACCATCGTGCCGCTGTTCCACTGCAACGGCTGGAACCACACGTGGATGATGCCGCTGTTGGGTGGGACCGTGGTGTGCTGCCGCGATATTTCGGCCAAGGCGATCTATGATGCCATTGCGGACGAGGGCGTTACGCATTTTGGCGGGGCGCCCATCGTTTTGAACCTGCTGGTGAACGCAGGCGCAGATGAACGCCGCGATTTCGATCATGAGGTTGAGGTCTTCACCGCGGGCGCGCCCCCTGCCCCCGCGACATTGGAAGCGATCAGTAAGCTGGGGTTCAACGTCCAGCAGGTCTACGGGCTAACGGAGACTTACGGCCACGTCACAGAATGTCTGTGGAACAGCGATTGGGATGACCTGCCGCAAGACGAACAGGCCGCCATCAAGGCCCGACAGGGTGTGGCCTTCCCGCAGATGGAAGACATCACCGTTATGTCCGAAGCCATGGAACAGGTGCC
>JAHDFG010000124.1:2515-4285 GCA_020628265.1 Pseudooctadecabacter sp.
ACCACCCTGCGGTGATGCTCTGTGCTGTGGTGGCAATGCCCGACGACAAATGGGGCGAGGTGCCCTGCGCCTTTGTGGAGTTGAAAGAGGGGCAGACCGGCGATGAGGCCGAGATGATTGCCTTTACCCGCGAGAGGCTGGCGGGGTTCAAATGCCCCAAGAAGGTGGTCTTTGGAGAGTTGCCCAAGACGTCGACGGGCAAGATCCAGAAGTTCGAGCTGCGCAAGTCTTTGGCCTGAGGGCGGCAGAGTTTTGCAAATAGTCTGGTCCAAAGTCTCTGAGAGACTTTGGCTACCGTAGGCGTCCGTAGAAGGTCATGCGGGCGGCTTCTGACAGTTCGACCCCCGGTTCGGAATTGTAGGCCAGCACGGCCAGCATCCGAGTGCGGTCGCTTTCGTTGGGTGTCACGCGGTGAACGGAATTGCGGCCGCGGAAAAGGACCAGTGTACCCGGTTCCATTTGGAGCGTCTGAACGTTAAGCCGTCCGTCCAGCAGATCAGTAACTCCGTCATGGTTCATCTCTCCGGCGTCCGCGTCGCGCAGGTCTTTGATGTATTCGAACACGCTGCCCGCGTCCGGTTTCTGGATCAGCAGGGTGATGGCAAAGGACGAATTGTCGAAGTGCCAGCCGAGTTCCTGTCCACGGTTCGCGTAGTGGATGTTGATCGACGAAAGCGGGTCGGCATAGGGGTAAAGGCTCGCCTGCCCCGTGGTGCCGCGCACGAAATCGCGGAAGGTCGCGTTGTCATAAAGCGCGCGGAGGGGCGAGGCGGCGGGGACCACATCGTCGCAAATGCAGCCCTTGGAGCTGACCACCTGACGGTTGACGGCATGGGTGTCCGGCAGGTCGGGGTCCGGTGGCGTCAGGTAGACCCCGTGGCTTTGGGTGCAGAAATAGGCGTCGTCCTGTCCGGCCTGCGCTTCGGCCTGCATTTGGGCCAAGGCATTCGCACGGATGAAATCGGGCAGGACCAGCACACCGTCGCGGTCCAGTGTCGCAGCACAGGAAGCCGCGAAGGTGGCATCCAACGGGTAGCGGTTCAGATCAACGATGTCCGACAGGTTCATGGGGCCGCCTCCTGTCTCTCACGCTGCTTGAGCCTTGCGCGAAAGGCAAGCAAGTGCGGACTTCTTTTTGCAACCGAACCGCGATAAACTGGTAAAAACCGGAGGCGGAGCAGGCCCCAAAATGACGGCATTGACGGAATATGCACGGCTGGAAAGCGGTGGCCTGTGGCGGGCCGGACCGGATGCGCAAAGGCGCGAGGTGACGGTGTCCTTTGGCGAGGCAACGCTGGTGATTTCCGATAGCGCGGGCCGGCCCCTGACCCATTGGTCCCTGCCGGCTGTGGAGCGGTTGAATGCAGGCGAGCGCCCTGCCCTGTTCACGCCCGACGCCGAAGCCACCGAGACCTTGGAGATCGCCGACGATCTGATGATCGACGCCATGGAAAAGGTGCGCAAGACCGTACGGCGCAGACGGCACCGGCCCGGACGGCTGCGCAACATCGGGCTGTTGGCCACCGTTGCGGGGATCGCGGCCTTGGGCGTGTTCTGGCTGCCCGGCGCACTGATCCGCGAGGCGCAATCCGTGGTGCCGCAAGTCAAACGGGCCGAGATCGGCGCGACCTTGTTGGGCCACATCCAGCGCGTTACGGGCCAAACGTGCCGCAGCCCCTTGGGCGCGGAGGCGCTCGCAAAGCTCTACTCCCGCGCTTTGGGTGCGGATGCTGGTGGTCAGGTCTTTGTGGTCCCGTCGGGGCCGGATAC
>JAHDFG010000124.1:4385-6329 GCA_020628265.1 Pseudooctadecabacter sp.
CTTTGGGTGCGGATGCTGGTGGTCAGGTCTTTGTGGTCCCGTCGGGGCCGGATACAGCAGTCTACCTGCCGGGCGGCTTGATCGTAATGAACCGTGATCTGGTGGAAGACACAGAGGATCCGGCGGTCGTTGCGGGCCATATCATCGCGGCGGCGGGCCAGTTGCGGGATCGCGATCCACTGGCTGCCTTGTTGGAGGCCTCAGGCATCGGGACGACCTTTGCCCTTCTGACCACGGGCGAGATTGAGGGCGACGTTCTGCGCAGCTATGCAGAAGCGCTTTTCGCGGACCCGCCGCCGCGCCCTGCCGATGACACTCTTCTTGATCTCTTTGCCGCAGCCCAGTTGCCCAGCACGCCCTATGCCTATGCAATCGACGTGACTGGGGAAGAGACTTTGGGATTGATCGAGGCAGACCCGATGCAGGGCCGCACGGTCGCTCCGATCCTGACGGATGCCGAATGGATCAGCCTGCAAGGAATTTGCGGCTGATACGAAAACGCCCCGCTGGGACAGCAGGGCGTGATCTTGAATGAAATGAATTGGCTGGATTACTGCCGCGTGAAAGCGCCGCCGTAGCCTGCGCCACGGGCCGTGCCCAGCGCGCTTTGCAACTGGCGGTCATTGGCGAACGGTCCTGCCAGCACGATACGCATTTCGCGGCCCTGCTGGTTGTAGACGCCGATCCGCATGGGCAGACCACGCGACCGCAGGGCCTGAGCCACGGCTTGCGCCTGACTGCGGGTGCCAAAGGTGCCGACCTGAACATAGCGGTGGCCGCTGATCTGTTCGGCGGGACGCTGAACGCGGGGCTGGGCCGGTGCAACAGCACGGGTCGTCACGCGCGGCTGCGTCGCTTGCGCAGTGACGGTTGGCTGGGTCGCATACCGCACGGTGTTCGGAATGCCGCGGTTGGTGTTCAGGCGGCCGTCATCCCAAGCCCGCTCGAACCCGTTGGGCACAGTGGGCGCAGGGAGCGCGTAGGCTGTGGTCGGGTTGGAATAGGGAGCCGGTTCCTGACCGAGGATCTGCTGCAAAGGCGTTTGCGCGCGGGTCACAGTCTGGGGCGCGGTGCCCTGACGGGTCTGCGGACCGCAGAGGTTCACGTTCAAATCAACGCCCACCAACACGTTGGAATAGACGCAGCCATCCCGCGCCGTGGCCGCGGCCACGGCCGTGTTCGCGCCCGGCGTAAAGGTCCGTGTGACCGGTGGCGTAAAGGTCGTTGACCCCGGTGCGCTGTCCAGCGGATTGGAATAGGCGACCGTCGAACGGGGACGGGCCGGATTGGTGCCCGGGTTCGGGCCGGGCCGGACAAAGGTGCTGCCCGGTGCCAGATCAAGCGGGTTGGAATAGGGCCGCGTGGGCTGGGCCAGATCGCGGCGCAGTCGGTCGAGCGCGTTGCCACCCGACGCCACGGTCAGCCCACCGTTGGAGCCGCCACAATCAAGTGGCAGGCCGGTGACGGCACTGCGGAAGGTCTCTCCGGTGCGGGCGGCGCGGGCGCACGCCTCGGCACGGGTGAGGCGGTTGGTGGCGGGCGCTGCTGGCTGCGTCACAGGTGCAGGCGCAACGGTCGCCACTTGGGTCGAGACAGGCGCAGGACCACAATCAATCGGCTGGCCAGTGCTCTGGCTGACAAATCCGGGCTGGATGCCGAAACGTCCGGCGCAAGCCTCGGCGCGGGTGATGGTGCGCTGCGTGGTTGTCGGAGCGGGAGCGGGCGTGATCACCTGTGGGGAGGGGCTGGCCACAGCGGCAGGCTGACGTACGGGTGCGGGCGCACGAACAGGTGCGGGCGCAGGCGCCGCCGGACGGGCTGCCACTTGCGGCGCAGGGGCGCGGGTTGTCGCCGGTGCCGGTGTAGGTGCTGGAGCGGGCGCAGGCGCAGGCGCAGGCGCGGCCGCTTGGACAGGTTCCGGTTCAGGCTCTGGCAGCGGGGCAA
>JAHDFG010000125.1 GCA_020628265.1 Pseudooctadecabacter sp.
AAGGACCGGCTGACGCTAAACGAGCGGATCGGACCGGAGGGCGAGGTGCTCATGCACCTTGACCCTGCCGAGGTCGCGAACATGGTCGAGACGGTGAAGGCGGGCGGGTATGAGGCCGTCGCAATCGGCCTGATGCACTCCTACGCCAACGACGCCCATGAGGTCGCCATGGCCAAGGCGCTGCGGACGGCGCTGCCGGAATTGTCGATCTCGATCTCCTCGGTGATCTCGCCTCGGATGCGGGAATTGCCGCGGTTCAACACGGTGATCGCCAACGCCTATGTGCAGCCGCAGGTGGCCGCCTATCTGGGGCGCCTTGTGACACGTTTGCGGGAGGCGGAGGTGAGTGCGCCTGTGTTCATGCTGCATTCCGGCGGCGGGTTGATGTCTGTTGAAGACGCCGCCGAACAGCCCGTGCGACTGCTGGAATCGGGGCCTGCCGGCGGCGCGATTTATGCCGCTGACTTTGCCCGCGCTCATGGTTTGGACAAGGTGCTGAGTTTCGACATGGGCGGCACCACGGCCAAGATTTGCCTGATCGAGGAGGGCACCCCAAAAACGGCCAACACGTTCGAGGTCGCGCGGACGTACCGGTTCAAGAAAGGGTCGGGCATGGTCGTCTCCACCCCCGTGGTCGAGATGGTCGAGATCGGCGCAGGGGGCGGGTCCATTGCGTCGATTGATACGATGGGGCGTATTCAGGTGGGGCCGCAGTCTGCTGGGTCAGAGCCCGGCCCTGCCTGTTATCAGCGCGGCGGTGATGCGCCAACAGTGACCGACAGCAACCTGATCTTGGGCCGGTTGGACCCTGACAATTTTGCAGGCGGGGCCATTCCGCTGGACGCGGGATTGTCGGAACAGGCCATCGCCACACACCTTGGGCAGGGCACGGGGCTGTCCCCACAGGACGCGGCCTTTGGTGTGACCGAGATGGTGGATGAAAACATGGCCAATGCGGCCCGTGTCCACACCGTCGAGAACGGACGCGACATCGAGCATTTCACGATGATCGGCTTTGGCGGCGGCGCACCGCTGCATGCGTGCCGGCTCTGCGAAAAACTGGGGTTGAACGAACTGCTGATCCCGCCCGGGGCTGGGGTCGGCTCGGCCATCGGGTTCCTGAAAGCCCCCTTCAGCTACGAGGCCACGCGCGGCATGTTCCAGCGGTTGGCACACTTCGATGCGAGGTCCGTCAACGCGATGTTGGCCGAGCTTGAAGAGGAGGCCCGCGCGTTTGTCCGTGCAGGCGCGAGCGGGGCCGAGACCCGCACGCAAGTGACCGCCTTTATGCGCTATTCCGGTCAGGGCTGGGAAATTCCCGTGCCGCTGGATCACAAGACCTTTGAGGACAGCGATGCGGATATGATCCTCGCTGCGTTCGAGGAGGCCTATCGCACGCTCTTCGGGCGGATCATCGACGGGCTCGCCTGTGAGATCACCAATTGGTCGCTGGTGGTGGCGACCGCCCTGCCCGATGTGACACCCGCGGACCGGTACGACGGGGGTACCGCTGTCACGGCGCAGCGCAGCCGCCAATTCTATGACGCGGCCCTGCGCCGGATGGTCACCGCGAAGGAGGTCGCGCGGGGCTCTTTGACGCCCGGTGTCGCGGTCGATGGCCCAGCAATCATCGTCGAGGACGAGACGACGACCATCGTCACCTCGGCCTTTCGCGTCACCGGCCAAGGGGACCGCAGCCTACGCCTGACCCGCAAGGAGGACAGCGCATGAGCACGATTGATTTCCAGATCATGTGGAACCGCCTCATCGCCGTGGTCGAAGAACAGGCAACGACGCTGATCCGCACGGCGTTCTCGACCTCCGTCCGAGAGGCGGGCGATTTGTCGGCGGGGCTGTTTGACCGTCAGGGCCGGATGATCGCGCAGGCGGTCACAGGCACGCCGGGCCATGTGAACGCTATGGCCGAAAGCGTGACCCATTTCGTGGCTGAGATTGGCGTGCAGGACATGCATCAAGGCGACGTGCTGATCACCAATGATCCGTGGATGGGCACGGGTCATTTGCACGACATCACAATCGTCAGCCCTGTGTTCCGCAAGGGCGCACACATCGGCTATTTCGCCTGCACCGCCCATGTGGTGGACATCGGCGGGCGGGGCTTCGGACCGGATGGAAACGAGGTCTACGAGGAAGGCCTACTGATCCCAATCATGAAGTTCGCGGAACGGGGCGAGGTGTCCAAAGACCTGATCCGGCTGATCCGCGCCAACGTGCGCACGCCGGATCAGACCGTGGGAGATATCTATTCACTCGCCGCCTGCAACGAGGCCGGTGACCGGCGCCTGCAGGCCATGCTGGACGAATTCGGCATCGACGATATCGACGGGCTGGCGGATTTCATCATCGACACCAGCCGCAAGGCCACGCATGCCGCCATTGCCGCCGTGCCGGACGGCAGCTTCTCCCACGCCATGCAGGTCGACGGGTATGAGGCGCCGATAAAGATGGTGGTGCGGCTGGACATCGAGGGCGACAGCCTGCAGGCCGATTTCGCGGGCACCTCCCCCATGAGCAAATTCGGCGTCAACTGCCCCGAGGTCTACACCCGCGCCTATGCCTGCTACGGGCTGAAATGCGCGATTGCGCCTGAGGTGCCGAACAACACCGGATCATTGGAACCCTTCCGCATCACCGCCCCCGAAGGCTGCATTCTGGCCGCCAAACGCCCCGCGCCTGTTTCCGTGCGCCACGTCATGGGGCATCTGGTGCCGGATGTGGTGTTGGGGGCTCTGCATCAGGCCCTGCCCGACACCGTTCCGGCCGAGGGCGCGTCGGCGCTGTGGAACATCCAGATTTCCACCCGCGCCAGCGATCCGGCCAGTGATCTGCCCAGCCATGAGGTGTTGATGTTCAATTCCGGCGGGACGGGCGCTCGACCTCGCGTTGACGGGCTGTCCGCCACGGCGTTTCCGTCGGGCGTGTCCACCATGAGTGTCGAGGCCACCGAGCAGGTCGGCCCGATCACGGTTTGGCGTAAGGATTTGCGGATGGGCTCAGGCGGGGCTGGTGCACGGCGGGGTGGCTTGGGCCAGACGATCGAGATCGAACCGCGCAAAGGGTATGATTTCTATTTCAACGCCATGTTTGACCGCGTCCAGAACCCCGCCCGTGGCCGCGATGGCGGCAAGATGGGTGGCGCGGGACGCGTTGAGCTAGCCGATGGCACCCAGCTGCGGGCCAAGGGTCGGCAGTTGGTCAAGAACGGCCAGCGCCTGCGCCTGAGCCTGCCGGGGGGCGGTGGCTATGGCGACCCGTCAGGCCGCCCGAAGCAGGACATTGAGGCCGATCTGGAGGCTGGGTTGATTACGCCCGAACAGGCCAAGGCAGACTACGGCTACGACGGCTGACGACCAGCGTGTGCTTAACGGATGGTGACGCGTTTGGTGGCAGTAGCCCAGCCGTCCACGTTGGTGCTGGCACGCACGAACACCTCGGTCACGCCGGCGGGCACGGCAATAGACGATGACCGTGTGAAGGGCTGTTCCTCAACATGGGGATGGGCCAGCACGCGGGTGCCCAGAACGGTGCCATCGGCAAGTTCGATCCGCCAACCGTCGGCGTAGTCGTCCCACCCTGTGTCCCCATGGGACAAGGTCACCTCGAACCGGCCATTCTCATACCGCACACCTTCGATGACCGCAGGGTCAGCGGCCACGGGCGAGGCGAGAATCATGAAGGGCAGCACGTGTTTCATAAACCCGATATACGCCGATCCGCGGCGCTGCCAAGTCACTTCCCCGTGCCTTCGAGGATGATGGAGCGCGGGATGGATGCAAACTCACGGCTCCAGACCAGCCAGACGGTCATCGCCACGGCGACTAACAGGGGCAACGGCCCTGCCAGCCACGCGACCGCCCCCAATGCGAAGTACATCGACCGCAAGCCACGGTTGAAATTCATTGCACCTCGGATGTTCAGCTCCGCCGCCTTGGCAGCGCGGGGCACGGCCTGTGGGTCGTCAGGATCGTTGGGCACGGCACCCATCATCACCGAACAATAGCCAAACACGCGGTTGGCCCAGACGAATTTCAGAAAGGCATTGCCGAGCAGAAACAGCACCAGCGCAAGTTTCAGTTGAACGACAACCGCAGGCGTGGCGACCTGCGCGATGCCTTCGGCAACACCCAACAGCGGGTCGACGTTGCCGATCAACGCCAGAAGCCCCCCCATGGCCAGAAGGCAGGTGGACGCAAAGAACGAGGTTCCCTGACGCAGGCTCATCATCACTTGGGCGTCGAAAATGCGGGGCTCTCGCGTGACCATCACCCGCATCCATTCGCGGCGATACTCCGACATCAGAACGGTCACAGAGGGGCGGGATTTGCCGGGATGTTCGATCCACCAGCTGAGGCCTTGCCACAGCACCAGAAGCGCCGCGACGGCGGCGGCGTCGATCCATTCAAGACTGTCAAAGGCGCGCATCAGGTCCATGTGCCGCACCCTAGCGGCAAAGGTTGCCATGGACACGGGGTGAAATTGGTTATATTTGTTTACCAATTAGAGGAGACCGCCATGGAAATGCCCCTGCCCAGCGCATCCGTCCTGTCGCGCAAGACCCAGATTGTTGAACGTTTGCAGGCAGTTCTGCCGAAAGACGCCGTGATTCACAGCGAATCCGAGGTGCGCGCCTATGAGTGCGATGCCCTGACCGCTTACAAGTGCCCTCCCCTGTGTGCGGTGCTTCCCGCATCAACCGAGGAAGTCGCGGCGGCCTTGAAAGTGTGCCACGAAATGGGCGTTCCCGTGGTGCCACGCGGGTCAGGCACGTCGCTGGCCGGTGGGGCGCTGCCGACGGCGGATTCAGTGATTTTGGGCACGGCGCGGCTGAACGCGGTCTTGGAGACGAACTACGCTGACCGCTACATCCGCGTGCAATCGGGCCGGACGAACTTGAGCGTGACGGGGGCAGTAGAAGCGGAAGATTTCTTCTATGCCCCGGACCCGTCGTCGCAGCTGGCCTGTGCCATCGCGGGCAACATCGCGATGAATTCCGGCGGGGCACATTGCCTGAAATACGGGGTGACGACGAACAACCTGATGGGCGTGAAGATGGTGCTGATGGACGGCACGGTGACCGAGATTGGCGGGGCGCATCTTGATGCCGCCGGTTTGGACCTGTTGGGTCTGATCTGCGGGTCCGAAGGACAGTTGGGTGTGGTGACAGAGGCCACGCTGCGTATCTTGCGCAAGCCCGAAGGCGCGCGGCCTGCCTTGCTGGCGTTCAACGATAACGAGGTCGCAGGCGCCTGTGTGGCCGACATCATTAACGCGGGTGTGCTGCCCGTGGCGATCGAGTTCATGGACCGTTTGTGCATTGAAACCGCCGAGAACCACGCGCAGGCAGGCTACCCCAACGCGGAGGCCATTCTGATCATCGAGGTCGAAGGGTCCGAGGCCGAAATCGACATGCAGCTGGGCCTGATCCGCCAGATTGCCGCCAAACATGATCCGGTGGAGTTCCGCGAGGCGAAGACGCCGGAGGAAGCGACCCGCATCTGGTTGGGACGGAAGTCGGCTTTCGGTGCCATTGGCCAGATCAGCGATTACATGTGTCTGGATGGGACCATTCCCGTCAGCGCACTGCCGCAGGTATTGCGCCGCATCGCGGAGCTGTCCGAAGAATACGGCCTGGCCGTGGGCAACGTGTTCCATGCCGGTGACGGGAACATGCATCCGCTGATCCTTTATAACGCGAACAAGCCCGGCGATCTGGAGCTGTGCGAGGCCATGGGCGCGGAAATCCTGAAGGCCTGCGTGGATGCAGGCGGGTGTCTGACGGGCGAACATGGGGTCGGCATCGAGAAGCGGGATTTGATGACCCATCAGTTTGCGCCACAAGACCTAGAGGCGCAGATGGCCGTGAAGGATGTGTTTGATCCCGCGTGGTTGCTGAACCCCGCCAAGGTCTTCCCCCTGCACAGCAGCGAAGAGAGACGGATCGCAGCCGAGTGATCTGCGCGTGCCGCGGGCGGGCGAACAAAATTCTGGAATTTTGTTGCCTGCCGAGCGGGGAGTTGAGGTCGCCCAGCAAACGATCTGGGGGATCGTTTGAGACCGAAACGGGCGGAGCCCAAAGAGAGCCAAAGAAGACGAGACATGAGACCCCAAACGGAAGAAGACTTGGCTGAGGCCATCAAGGCGGCGGATGGTCCGCTGCGGATCACCGGCGGCGGGACGCGGGATATCGGGCGGCCTGTGG
>JAHDFG010000126.1 GCA_020628265.1 Pseudooctadecabacter sp.
GTGCAGAACGGTGCGCTGACCGTGGGCGATTTCGTGATGGTCAACGCCTACATGATCCAGATCACCATGCCGCTGAATTTCCTCGGCACCGTCTACCGTGAAATTCGGCAGGCGCTTGTCGATATGGGCGAGATGTTCGATCTGCTGGAACAGCCGGCGGAAGTGACGGACAAGGCTGGCGCCGCTGACCTCGAGGTCACCGGCGGCGAAGTGGTATTCGAGGACGTGCACTTCGGCTATGACGCGGCCCGCCCCATTCTGAAAGGTGTCGATCTGCCGGTGCCGGCGGGTCAGACTGTGGCCATTGTCGGCTCGTCCGGATCGGGCAAGTCGACGTTGGGTCGGCTTCTGTTCCGGTTCTACGATGTAAACGACGGGGCGATCCGGATCGACGGGCAAGACCTGCGCGACGTGACGCAAGAGAGCCTGCACGACCAGATCGGCGTGGTGCCGCAGGACACCGTGCTGTTCAACGACACCATCCGCTACAACATTGCCTACGGTCGCGACGGGGCGTCGTTTGACGAGATTGTGGCCGCGGCAAAAGCAGCGAAAATCCACGACTTCATCGAAGGCCTGCCAGACGGGTATGAGACGACTGTAGGCGAGCGCGGATTGAAGCTGTCAGGCGGTGAGAAACAGCGCGTTGGCATTGCGCGGACACTCTTGAAGAACCCGCCGATCCTGATTTTGGACGAGGCGACCTCGGCCCTGGACACGGAGACGGAGCTGGACATCCAGAACGAGCTGAAGGCGATGGGGCAGGGGCGCACGGTGCTGACCATTGCGCACCGTCTGTCGACGATTGCCGATGCGGACCGGATTGTGGTGCTGGAGGACGGTGTGATTGTCGAGGAAGGCGCACACGATGCGCTGCTGGCCAAAGAAGGGCGCTATGCCCAGCTGTGGCACCGCCAGCAGCAGGACGAGGCCGCCTGACGACGCTCTTTGCCTTATGGCAAAGACGCCCCGCCCGCCGTCCCGTTCAGGGATTTGGCGTAGTCTTTGGTGAAGGTGGTGTAGCCCTTGGTCAGTGTGCCGAGGTGCGGCGCTACGGTGTCGTGGACCCGCGGAAGCTGGTGATACGGTACTTGCGGATAGGCGTGGTGTTCGGCGTGATAGGGCATGTTCCACGCCAGCCATTTCACCAACTTCGTGGTCCGTGTGGTTCGCGTGTTCAGGAACATATTCGCCACCTGCGGGCAACGTCCATGCTCGGCCAGAAGGTAAAGCCGCAAGAACGGGAACCCCATGGCGAGCGGGACGAGCCAGACCCAGATAAGGATCGGGCTGACGAATAATGTGAACAGGGCAGCTGCGGAATAGGCGACCAGCATCAAACGCGCTTCGCGCTGGATGCGGGGGGCAGCACGTGGGCTGATGTAGGGTTCCGTTCGGCCAGCCGCATTGCCGAGCAAGGTTTGCGCCTTTGCTGCCCAATAGCCGATGGTGCCCAAATGCCATGCCATCTGCGCCCATGTTTCGGGTTTGGCATCGCCTTGAAGTTCGGGGTCGTGGTCCGGATCGTTGGTGTGGCGGTGATGGGCCATATGAAACGCGCGGAACCAGAGGAACGGCTGGATCAGGATGAGACCGCACAGGTGGCCCACGACCTCGTTCAGGGCCTTGGACCGGAACGGTGTCTGATGGGTGCATTCATGTTGCAATGTGAAGAGGAAGACCATCGCAAGCCCAAGCGGCAAGAGCGCGACCCCCCAAAACGGAAGACCTAGCGCCACGTAGGTTCCGAGCCCCGCAATCAGGCCAAGATGCCCGATAAGATGCCAAAGGCCCGCGCTGTTGCTGCGTGCGGTCAACGCCGCCCGCATATGGTCCGGTAGATCGGCCCAGACCTTTGCGGGCGTCGTCGTCATTCGGCCGCTTGCATAGGTGATGCAGGCACAGGCCGCGCCACCGGCTCATCGGGATCGCCCCAGATGATCTCGGGCGCTTTGACGCGCTTGGCTTCCCGCGCCAGTGCCCAGTCGCGGGCCGCGCGGCTTGACCGGCCCATGGACAGCTTGGCCAGAAGTTGTGCCAACCAGCGGGCATAGGTCGTGACCCATACCCGCAGCGCCAGCATGGACGGCGTGAACACCAGCGTCAGAACCGTAGCGATGCCAAGGCCAAAGACCACCGCCGTCGCCAGCTGTTTCCACCACAGCGATGTCGGGCTGTCGATGGAATAGCCGCCCCCGATGAAATCAAGGCTGAGGCCGAACATCATGGGCGCAAGGCCCGCCATGGTCGTGATCGTGGTCAGCAACACAGGACGGATCCGATCCTCGGCGGTGCGGGTGATCGCCTCTGTGCGGGGCATGTAGCGTTCGTATTCCTGATAGGTGTCGATCAGAACGATGTTGTTGTTCACCACAATACCCGCCAGCGCCACGATGCCTGTGCCCGTCATGATGATCGAGAAGGCCTGATCCATGACCAGCATCCCGATCAGCACGCCGGTGGTGGACAGGATCACGGCCAGCAGCACCAGCACCGAGTTGTAGATCGAGTTGAACTGCGCCAGCAGGATGATGAACATCAGACCCAAGGCGCCCGCGAAGGCCGTCATCAGGAAGGCACCGGATTCCGCCTGATCCTCTTGGTCGCCGGTCCATTCATGCTTGACGGAGGCAGGGAAGGGGCTCGTCGCGAGCCATTCGTTCAGCACTTCGATGCGTTCGTTTCCGTTCACAGCGACCGGTGTCGCATCTCCCGCAGTGATAACCTCCTGAACGGCGGCCACGCTTGCGGCGCTGTCCAGTTCGACCAATGTGAACACCGTGCCATCGGTTGCCTCAACGGTTTGAAGCGGGTCAGCGATATCCTCGCCGTCCAGCACCTCGCGGAAGATGCCGAGGGTTTGGATGTCGTCGCCCTCACCGGTGGTGAATTTTGTCAGGTTCGGTTCGAAACCGGCCTTCACATCAAAGTACCGCGACTGGTCGATCCGGTCGATCTGGCTGAGTTCCGGCACGGGGGTGCGGGTGATAAAGTTCGACAGCGGGACAAGTCCCTGATTGGTGCGCACGCGCAGACTATCGAGGGTGGACAGGACGCGGTCTTCCTCGGGCAGGCGGACACGGATTTCGATTTCCTCGTCCGAGCTGTCAACGCGCATGGTGTCGAGCAGAATGCCGCGCGTGACCAGCTGGACCATGCCGCCGACGGTTGCGACGTCCGCGCCAAAACGGCCAGCCTTTTCGACGTCCACGTCGATCTGCCAGTCGATGCCGGGCAGCGGGCGGCTGTCTTCGATCAGGGTCAGGCCTGTGGTCGCCTCAAACTGGGCGCGGGCGATGGCGGTCGCCTCTTGCAGGTCATCCCAGTTCCCGCCTGACAGGCGCAAGTGCACCGGTTTGGCGGCCGCAGGGCCACGGCTGAGGTTCAGAATTTCCGTGCGAATGCCGGGCAGGGTGTCGAGTTCCGCCTGCAAGCGTTCCAGCACCAGATCACCGTCCAGTGTCGCAAGGTCGATGTCATTGGCGCGGGCAAAGGCGGGGCGCTCGTCCCATGGGACCAGTTCCAGCTGCAATTGTCCGACCGTGTCTTTTGGCCCTTCGCCGCCGCCGGTGTTCTGGTTGAGACCGCCTGCGCCTGCAAAGGCAAAGACGGATTGGATGCCCGGTTCGGCCAGTGCAATGGCTTCGGCCTGCGCGACCAGCGCATCCTTTTCATCAATGCTGAGGTTCCCGCGGGCCTGTACGTAGACGATGGCCTGTTCCGGTTCGGATTCGACGAAGAATTCGACGCCGTTGTTGTTGGCACCGAAGTAGGTGAAGGTCGTCATCACGGCGAAGACAACGCCGCCGATGGCGACAATCGGCATGATCGGATTGCCCGCGATGAAATGGATCACGCGGCCAAAGATGGACCGGCGATAGCCCGCACGGATGCGTTTCTGTGTCCGTTCGATGCGGGCAGCGCCCACCGTGATGGACACGGCGATTGCGCCAAGCAGGAACAGGATCATACCTGGAAGCGAGGCAAAGAAGCTGCCGTCGACCTGCGCACCCGTCAGGTAGCCGGGGTTCAGGGTCATCATGGCACCTGTGAAGACCATCATGATCGCAGGGAAGATGAGGGCTGCATTGACGATCCAAGGCAGGCGCGCACGCAGGGCATCGGATGCGTTGCCAAAGGCGCGGGACATGCGGCCAGTCACACCGCCCATAACGGGCAGGTAAATCAGCGCCACGATCAGAGACGCAGACAGCACGAAGATGATTGTCACGGGCAGCATGCCCATGAACTGCCCCGGAACACCTGGCCAGAACAGCATCGGCAGGAAGGCACAAAGGGTTGTCGCCGTAGACGACACGATGGGCCAGAACATCCGCTTGGCGGCGTCCGTGTAAGCCTCCATCGGGCCTGCACCTTCGCGCATCCGTTTGTCGGCGTATTCCACGACCACGATGGCACCGTCCACGAGCATCCCCACAGCGAGGATCAGGCCGAACATCACGATGTTCGAGATCGTGACCTCCATCACCGCCAAGAAGGCAAAGCACAACAGGAACGATGTCGGAATGGCAAAGCCCACCAACAGGGCAGGGCGGGTGCCGAGGGCGGCCAGCACGACGATCATAACGAGCGCGATAGCTGTCAGAACAGAGCCCTCAAGCTGGCGGACCATGCTGTCCACGTTGCGGGACTGGTCGTTGGACACACCGACCTGCACGGCATCCTGCAAATCCTGCGGCCAGCTTTCGACCTCGGCGGCAACCACATCGCGGACCTCTTGCGCGGTGTCGATCAGGTTGAAGCCGCGACGCTTGACCACCTGCAGCGCCACGGTGGTGGTGCCGTTGAAACGTGCCGTGCCTTCACGGTCCTCGAACGTCAGGGAAATTGTTGCCAGATCGCCCAAGGTGATCACACGGTCGCCGTTGGTCTTGACGGGCAGCGTGTAGATATCGCGAGGCTCATCAAAGCTCGACGGGATCTTGACGGCAAAGGACCCACCCTCGGTCTCCACTTCGCCAGCGGCGATCAGAAGGTTGTTCTGGGTGACCACGTTGATCAATTCGCCAGCGGTGACGTTGTAGGCCTCAAGCCGGAGCGGGTCGATGATCACTTCGATCATTTCCTCGCGCTGACCTGTGAGGGCGGCCTCCAACACGCCGTCGATCCCCTCGACCGCCTCTTGCAGGTCTTCGGCCACGCGCACCAGCGTGCGTTCGGGGACATTGCCCGTCAGGTTGACGATAGCGATGGGAAATTCGGAGAAGTTGATTTCATTGACGGAATAATTGTCCGCACCGGCAGGGAACTGACCCTCGGCCGCGTTCATCGCATCGCGGATGTCGGCCATGGTGTCGGTCTTGTTCCAGTCGAAGTCGAACTCAAGCGCCACGCCTGCATAGCCTTCGGCAGCGGTCGAGGTCATCTCAAGCAGGCCGTCGATGTCCTGCAATTCCGCTTCCATCGGCTTGACCAGAAGTGTCTCGGAGTCCTCGGCAGAAATGCCAGGGAAGGGGACGGAAACGAAAATAACCGGAATCTCGATGTCCGGTTCACCCTCTTTCGGAAGGCCAACATAGGCCATACCGCCTGCCAGCAAGGACAGGACGATAAAGGCAACCACCATCCGTGCGCGGCTGGCGGCGACGTCGACGAGTTTAATCATCCTTCTGCCTCCCGAAAGGTGGGCACGACGGGAACACCGTCGGTGACATATTCCTGTCCGACCACGATGACGCTGACTTCATCCGGCAGGCCTGCGACCCACATGCCGTCGATCGTGTCGCGCAGGACTGTGACCGGCATGAACTGTGCGACATCGCCTTCGGCCAAAGTGCGGATGCCGATGGTGCCTTCGTCATCCAGCGTCAGCGACGAGGCAGGCAGCAAATGGGCGCTGCGGCCTTCGGTCTGAACGATGATTTCGGCCGTTTGACCGTCACGCAAGGCAAGGTCGGGGTTGGGCACGCGGACCTCTACACGGAAGGTGCGGGTCATTTCATCGGCGGAGCGCGACAGGAAGGTGACCTCGCCGATGACCTCTTGACCGGTGGCCAGACGTGCGCCTGCGCGCGCGCCCAGCTGAACCTGTGCGACGTTCGCCTCGGGCACAAAACCAACCAGTTTGATCGGGTCCAGCTGGATCACCGTGGCACAGGGCGCGCCGGGCTGCATCAGTGTGCCCAGTTCGGCGGTATCAGATTCCAGCAGCCCCGAGAACGGCGCGGTGATGTCCAGCCGTTCAATTTCCCGCT
>JAHDFG010000127.1:0-2626 GCA_020628265.1 Pseudooctadecabacter sp.
AGCGCGACCAGCGGGTGCAGCGAAACGCCGGTCAAACCGATGAGCGCCATAAAGGTCCACGCCAGATAGGCCCCAGACATCATCACTTCGCCGTGGGCGAAGTTGGCAAACCGCAGAATGCCGAAAGTCAAAGTGATGCCGATGGCGCCAAGGGCATAGATGCAGCCCAGCACAAGGCCGGGGATGAAGTAGAAGTTAACGAACTCAAACAGATAAGCGTCCCACATATCAGTGTCCCCCGCCCAAGAACATGCGTGCGATTTCAGGGTCGTTCGCCAACCCCTGCCCCGTGCCGGTGTGCCGGTTGGCCCCGTCCACCAGAACGTAGCCACGATCAGACACGCCAAGCGCCTGTTTGGCGTTTTGTTCAACGATCAGGATCGGCACGCCCGTGCTTTTGATCTTCTGAATGGTGCTGAAAATCTCGCCCCGATACTTGGGGGAAAGGCCCGCCGTCGGCTCATCCAGCAGCAGGATTTTCGCATCCACCATCAGCGCCTTGGCCATGGCCACCATCTGACGTTGCCCGCCCGACAGTGAGCCAGCCGCCTGTTTGCGCTTTTCAGCAAGGTCTGGGAACAGATCGAACATCTCGGCCAGCCGTTCCTCGATCCCGTGGGGCCGCGTCCAAGCGCCCATTTCAAGGTTTTCCTGCACGCTGAGGTTCACGAAGACGTTGTTGGTTTGCGGCACGTAGGAAATGCCCTTCTCGATCACCTTCTGCGCGGGCGTGCCGGTGATATCCTCACCGTTCAACGTCACGGATCCTTCGCGGATGTTCAGCAGCCCCAAAACGGACTTCATCGCCGTGGATTTACCAGCGCCATTGGGGCCGATGATCGCAACAATCTCGTTCGGGTTCACGTAAAGCGACAGGTCGTGCAGGATTTCGGTCTGGCCGTAGCCTGCGTGCAGATTGTTCAGGGACAGGACAGGCTCTGTCATACCACTTCTCCGCCGAAATAGGCGTCGATGACGCGTTCGTCGTTGCGGACTTCGTCCATCGTGCCTTCCATCAGGACCTGGCCCTCTGCCAACACGACAACCTTGCCGCAAAGCCGCGCGATCATGTCCATGTCGTGTTCGATGATGCAGAAGGTATAGCCGCGCTCCTCGTTCAGCTGGACGATCATGTCGCCCACCTTGCGCATCAACGTGGGGTTCACCCCTGCCCCGGGTTCGTCCAGCAGAACGACCTTACTGTCGTTCATCATGGTGCGGCCGATCTCAAGCAGCTTCTTTTGACCGCCTGACAGATTGCCCGCCAATTCCTCACCCACATGGGTCAGTCCCAGAAATTCCAATGTGTCGCGGGCCAGTTCGATCACTTCGGCCTCACGCTTGCGGACGGATTTGCCCGCAAACCACGTTGACCAGATGCTTTCGCCGGTCTGGCTGGGGGCTGCGACCATCAGGTTCTCAAGCGACGTCATCCGTGCATATTCATGGGACAACTGGAACGTCCGCATCAGCCCCTTGTGATAAAGGGTATCGGTGCGCTGTCCGGTGACGTCCTCGCCCAACAGGGTAATCTTTCCCGTCGTTGGCGGCAGTTCACCTGCGATCATATTGAAGGTGGTCGTCTTGCCGGCGCCGTTGGGGCCAATGAGCCCCACGATGGCGCCGCGTTCGACCTCGAAATCCACACCACGGACGGCTTGCAGACCGCCGAAGCTTTTGGTCAACCCAGCAACGCTGAGAACCGTGTCGTTCGTCATAAAGACCCCTCTCCCAAAGGCACCCGCCCGCGTATCCTCGCGAGTCGAGACATCAGGATTGCTAGCAAGGGACGCGGCTATGTTCCACGCCAAAGTGACAATAGACGGGGTTGAAGGGTGTCATTAAGGCGTTTCGCCCACAGCACAGGGGGTTGGCAGAGCAATGTTCCGCTATTTGCCGGAAAACAGGCCTTTTGCAAACGCACCCTTGAGGTGTCAAAATCGATCCTGAAGACTGTACCAGATCATGGCGAGGGCCAAGAGCGGCGTTCGCAGCCGCGGCCCGCCCGGGAAACGGGGGCTGGGAAGATCGGCAAACAGATCAAAACGACCCGCCTGCCCTTGCACCGCTTCGGCAGCCAGTTTGCCGCCTAGCGTCGCCATGGCCACCCCGTGTCCGGAATACCCCGAAACAGACAACACGCGGTCCGACACCCGCGCAAAATGCGGCAATCGGTTCATCGTGATCCCCAATGTGCCGCCCCATGCATAGTCGATTTTCACGTCTTTTAACTGCGGAAAAATCTGGCACATCGGCTTGCGGACGGTCGCGGCAATGTCACTGGGGAAGCGGTAGCCGTAGCTCTCCCCGCCGCCGAAAAGCATGCGGTTGTCTTCGGACAGGCGGAAATAGTTGATGACGAACCTGCTGTCGGCGACGGCGTGGTTGTTGCGGATCAGCGCCTGAGGATCGTCAAGCGGTTCGGTCGCGGCGATAAAGTTGTTGATGGGCATGACGCGGGTCGCAACCTGCGGGTTCAGCGCGCCTAAGTAGCCATTGCACCCCAATATGACATGTCCGGCGTTGATTTCGGCGGCTTGCGTTGTGACCTTGGCGGCCTCGGACACTTCAATCACGCGGGACTGTTCGAATATCCGAACCCCCGCATCGCGGGCCGCGCGTGCCA
>JAHDFG010000127.1:2726-6213 GCA_020628265.1 Pseudooctadecabacter sp.
ATCACGCGGGACTGTTCGAATATCCGAACCCCCGCATCGCGGGCCGCGCGTGCCAACCCCAGCGCGTAGCGCAGCGGGTGCAGATGCCCGCTGCCCATATCCAACGCGCCACCTTGATAGGCGTCCGACCCGACCTCGTGCCTGATCTCCTCGCGGGAGAGTGGACGGATCAGATCGTAGTCGTACTCGTCCTGCAGTTTTCGGGCATACGCATGGCTGTGCGGCACGAACCTCGCCCTGTGGTCAGCCTCAATGATCCCGTCAGACCAGCCGCAGTCGATGTCGTGGGCAGCGATCAGGCCTTTGACCAGAGCGACGGACTCCAGCGACAGGTCCCAAAGCGCACGGGCATGTGCGCGGTCAATCACGCCCTCCAGATCGTCCTGCCCGATGCGCTGACCGGTGCCCACCTGTCCGCCGTTGCGCCCCGATGCACCAAAGCCCACCCGTTGGGCCTCCAGCACCACAACGTCCATGCCCGCCTGCGCCAGATGGAGCGCCGCTGACAGCCCCGAATACCCCGCGCCTACGACACAGACGTCGCAGTTGATTTGACCAGCGGCCATCGGGAACGGCTCTAGCTGCGTCGCCGTCGCCGCATAGTACGACGCCGGATAGGCTCCCTGTCGATCGTTGGCATAGAGAAGGTCCATCAGGCGGCCTGATACAGCCCTTCCGCGCGGATCAGATCATAGGTTTCATCCAGCGATTTGCGCGCCCGTTCGATCAACGTGTCGATTTCCGAGTGGCTGATGACCAGCGGTGGCGCGATGATCATGCGGTCGCCCACGTGGCGCATCACCAGATTGTTGGCAAAGCACCGCGTCCGGCAATGCAGCCCCACGGTGCCAGCATCGGCGGCAAAGGCCGCGCGAGAGGCCTTGTCAGGCGTCATGGCGATGGACCCCATCATACCGACGATCTTGGCTTCCCCCACCAGCGGGTGATCGGTCAGGCTTTCCCACGCGGACTTCAAGTAGGGTGCAACGTGGTCATGCACATTCTGGACGATGTTTTCCTCTTCCATGATCCGCAGGTTTTCCAGTGCCACGGCACAGGCCACGGGATGACCGGAATAGGTGTAGCCGTGGTTAAAATCGCCCGCTGCATTTACGACCGAAGCCACCTCATCACAGACCAGTGACCCACCGATGGGCGCATAGCCCGAGGACAGGCCTTTTGCGATGGTCATGATGTGGGGACGGATGCCCATATACTCGGACCCGAACCAGTGGCCGGTGCGCCCGAAGCCGCAAATGACCTCATCCGCGATCAGCAGGATACCGTATTCATCGCAAATGCGCTGGATTTCGGGCCAGTAGGTCTCGGGCGGGACAATCACGCCCCCTGCCCCTTGCACCGGCTCCCCGATGAAGGCCGCCACGCGATCGGGGCCCAGTTCATGGATGGCCTCTTCGAGCTGCCGCGCGCGAGCAAGGCCGAACTCCTCTGGCGACATCTCGCCGCCCTCGGACCACCAGTCCGGCTGGTCGATGTGGTGGATGCCGGGTATGACGGGCACGCCCTGGTTCTGCATGCCGGACATGCCGCCCAAAGACCCGCCGCCCAGGGTCGATCCGTGATAGGCGTTCTTGCGGGAAATGATGATATTGCGCTCCGGCTGGCCCTTTTGCGCCCAGTAGTGGCGCACCAGCCGGATGTTGGTGTCATTCGCCTCGGACCCTGAGCCTGCGTAGAACACATGGTTCAGATCGCGGGGCGCCAGTTCTGCCAGCTTAGCCGACAGCGCAATCGCGGGCACATGGGTCGTCTGGAAAAACGTGTTGTAATAGGGCAGTTCCTGCATCTGACGCGCAGCGGCATCGGCCAGCTCCTTGCGGCCGTACCCGATGTTGACGCACCACAGGCCCGACATGGCGTCCAGAATCTGGTGGCCTTCGCTGTCGGTCAGGGTCACTCCCTGTGCCGCGGTGATCACCCGCGCACCTTTGGCCGCCAGTTCATCCCCCGCCGTAAAGGGATGCATGTGGTGGGCTGCGTCCAAGCGCTGCAATTCCGCCGTCGGCATGTGGTTCGAGATCACGTTCATTGGGTTTGCCTTATGATGAAGGGGGCCGCACTGCGTCCATGTTTCGTGCAGCCTATTGAGCGTCCGCGCCAAGTCAATTCAAACCCGTATCGCGTCCGCACTGAGCCATATTGCAAAAGTCGAAACTGAAATCCATAGTCAGGTGCAGCGCGCGACGAAGCGCCATACACCTGACAGGGAAACTCACATGAAAACCACTCATCTGCTTTCCGGCATCGCGGCATTTGCCCTGACGGCCGGTCTTGCCTCGGCTGACGAGGTTCGGGTCTACAACTGGTCCGATTACATTGACGAAGAGCTTCTGACCCAGTTCGAAGAAGAAACCGGCATCGACCTGATCTACGACGTCTTCGACAGCAACGAAGTGTTGGAAACCAAACTGCTTGCGGGCGGGTCGGGCTACGACGTCGTCGTACCTTCTGCCACCTTCCTGCAACGTCAGATTACGGCGGGAGCATTCCAGCCGCTTGATCTGTCGCAGCTTCCCAACCACGGCAACCTGTGGGACGTGGTGCAGGCCCGCACCGACCAATACGATCCTGACGGCCAGTATTCGGTGAACTACATGTGGGGCACCACCGGCATCGGCTACAACATCGGCAAGGTCACTGAAATCCTTGGCGAAGACGCGCCGTTTGATAGCTGGGATCTGGTGTTCGATCCGGCCAATATGGAAAAGCTCGCGGAATGTGGCGTCTATTTCCTTGATGCACCGACGGAGATGATCCCTGCCGCACTCAACTACATCGGTGAAGACCCCGACAGCCATGATCCCGAAGTGATCGCCAAGGCGGAAGAGGTGTTCGCGCCGATCCGCCCCTACATCCAGAAGTTCCACAGCTCTGAATACATCAACGCGCTGGCCAATGGTGACATCTGCGTCGCTGTGGGCTGGTCCGGCGATGTGTTCCTTGCCCAGTTCCGCGCAGCTGAGGCCGAGAACGGTCACGAGATCGATTATTCGATCCCCGTGCAGGGCGCACAGATGTGGTTTGACCAGATGGCAATTCCGGTCGACGCCCCGAACCCCGAGGCGGCACACACCTTCATCAACTTCATTCTGGACGCCCAGAACTCTGCCGCCGCGACCAACTACGTGTGGTACGCCAGCGGCAACGAAGCTGCTCAGGAATTCATTGATCCTGACATCCTCGACTATCCGGCCGTCTACCCTGATGAGGCAACGCTTGCGAACCTCTTCATCACGACGCCTTACGATGCCCGTGTGCAGCGCGACGTGACGCGCCTGTGGACCCGCATCAAGTCCGGCCAATAAACCACTGATCCCCCCGCGCTTATCGGCGCGGGGGTTTTCCTTTTTGAAAGTTTGACGATGGCGCAATCCAGACCCGACGCGGTGTTTGCCCCTTGGGATGATCCGGCAGAAGTTCCGTTGATCCAGTTCAAAGGCGTCACCAAGCGCTTTGGCGATTTCAC
>JAHDFG010000128.1:0-3580 GCA_020628265.1 Pseudooctadecabacter sp.
GCCGCCCTGCAAGCCGTCACGCGCAACCCGCTGGCCGATCCGCATTTGCTGGGCATTTCTTCGGGCGGCGCGTTCGGTGCGATCCTTGCCCTGCTGCATACTGGCCTGTTTCTAGGGTTGTTGACCGTTCCCCTGCTGGCCTTTGGCGGTGCCTTGGTCGCAACGCTGATTGTGTTGGGCGTGTCGCGACTGGCCGATGCCACCAGCGCCGACCGATTGGTGCTGGCCGGTGTGGCAGTGTCCTTCATCATCATGGCGGCGGCCAACCTGCTGATCTTTCTGGGAGACCCCAAGGCCGCACACACAGTGGTGTTCTGGATGCTCGGCGGCCTCGGCCTCGCGCAGTGGTCGCATCTGATCTACCCTCTGGTGATCCTTCTGGCCTGCGGCGCATGGCTGATGCTTCGGGCGCGGGACCTCAACGCAATGACCATCGGGGACGAGACCGCATCGACGCTTGGCATTCCGGTGGCGCGTTTCCGACTGTCGGTGTTCGTCGTCAGCGCCCTGATCACCGGTGTGATGGTCGCCTTCTCGGGCATGATCGGCTTTGTCGGGCTGATGGTCCCCCATGTGGTCCGCATGATCGTGGGCGGTGACTACGCCCGCGTCCTGCCCGCCTCCGCGCTTGTGGGCGCGATCTTCCTGCTTTGGGCCGACATCGTGGCCCGCACTGTCATGGCCCCCGAAGACATGCCCATCGGAATCGTCACAGGCATGGTGGGCGGCGTCTTCTTTGTCTGGCTGCTGGGCCGCCGCAGATCGGTTCCCTAACGTTTGGTCCCTGCCGCCAGCGGCTGTTCCTGCAGGACTTGCCAGACCTTGTCTGCGGCGTCGGACGCGGCCCTCGTCTTTCGGCGCACGGCGTGGAAATCCGACACAATCGAATGCCCCTCCCCCTTAAGGGGGATCAATTCACCCTGCGCGACCCAAGGGGCCGCATAGTGTTCAGGCAAAAGACCAACATGGCTCCCGCCCAAGGCAAGGTAGGCCGTTAGCTCAATATTATCCTGCGCGATGCCGCCCGAGTGATCCAACAGGTTCGGATCAAACTCCGCATCAATCGGGTTGAAAACAAAACTATGGGCGGAAATCTCGGACTTCACCAATGCAGCGTTCAGTGCGGCCTCATCCTCAAGACCCGCGCAAGGATGATCAGGGCTGCAATAAAGGCTGCTCACCTCCTGATACAGCGGCACCGTTTCGGTCTCTGACGGGAAGCGCTCGTTTCCGGCGATGCCGACGATAGCAATATCAAGGCGGTCCGCTTCCAGTTCCTCAAGACAGGCCAGAAAATCATAGATCCCGATTTTCAGCCGCACTGAGGGTGAACCCTCCCGCAGCGTCCGGATGACCCCCACAATGGGATTGTTCGGATCCGACACCATGCAATCCACAACGCCGATCCGCACGGTCGTATCGCCCTGAGAAGCAATGGCGTTCAGACGCGCAGCGGACGCGTCCAGCGTCGCAAGCAAGGCGTCGACCTCCTGTAGTGCCTTCTGTCCGGCTGGCGTCAGGGAAAACCCTTGCGGGCCGCGCTCACACAGTCGGACGTTCAGCCGGTCTTCGAGCTTTGCAATCTGCGTGCTGATCGCGGGCTGTGAAATGCCCAAGCTGCCTTGCGCCTTGGCAAAACCGCCTGCCTGCGCCACGGCCTGAAACACCCGCAACAGCCGAAGGTCGATGTCAGACAAGCGCATGTTTCTTCCTTTGTGCCTATGTGTCCCGCACCAAGGATGCAGCCTTCGTTATGCAAACATAATCCATTCAGTATGGCCGGAAACCTTGGCCCCCACTAGCGTCTTGGCCAAGACTATGGAAACCGACAGGAGATACCAATGGGGATTGCAAAAACACTGGCCAGCAGCGGGGTCGTCTTGGCCATCGCAGGTGCAGCTTGGGCTGAAGAGCTGACCGTCAGCGCATGGGGCGGCTTTTTCGAAGAAACACTCGCGGCCGAGATTTATCCGGGCTTCACCGCCGAGACAGGCATTACGGTCAATTCCATCGCCCAGCCCGAAGACAGCGCATGGATGACACAGCTGATGGCCGCCGCCCGCGCAGGACAGGCCCCTGCCGATCTGTCGCTTGTGGTGGATGAGGTCCTGATCCGTGGCAACGAAGTCGGTCTGTGGGCCGAACTGGACCCCGCCAACATGGCCGGAACTGAAAGCCTGATCGACGGCTACGTCAAACTCAACGACGCGGGCAATGCCTTTGCCGTGGGCGCGCTGGCCTTCTACACCACCTTTGTCACCAACACCGATTACGCCGCTGACGCGCCCGCCAGCTGGGCCGAGCTTTGGGAAGACAAGTGGGACGGCAAGCTGGGCATCGTGACCGCCCCCAACTCCGGCCTGATGGAAGTCACCGCCGAGACCTTCTTCGGCGGCGTCGAGATCATGGAAACCCGCGAAGGTCTGGAACAGGTCATCGCCAAAATCGCCGAGCTGAAGCCGCAAGTCAGCCTGTGGTATCGCGACGAAGGCCAGTTCCAGCAGCAGCTGGAAAACGGTGAGCTGAACGCAGGCCTCTACTACCACGACGTCACGATGCTCTCGATCTGGGACGGTCTGCCGGTCGCCTCCACCTTCCCTGCCGAAGGGGGCATCGTGTCCGACGCATATTGGGTCGTTCCGCGCGACAGCGAGAACGTTGAAGCGGCCGAGAAATTCCTCGACTACATGAGCCGCCCTGAGACACAGGCGCTGATGGCACGGATGATGGGCACGACACCGATCGTGCCACGTGACACCATGGACCTGACCGAGGAAGAATTTGCAGCCGTGGGCAGCGATATCGAACCCATCCGCGTGCAAACCCACATCCACTTGCGCGAAGGCGATTGGCTGGAAACCAAGTATCAGGAAATGATCGCTCAATAATCTCAAGGGCGGGGCGCCTATGCCCCGCCCCATTCCAACATGGGGGCCAATATGGCTGAACTGACCATCACCAACCTTCGAAAGTCCTTCGGCTCCTTTGAGGCGCTGAAAGACATTTCCATCGCGGTTGAGGATGGTGAGTTCATCTGCCTTCTGGGCGGGTCCGGCTGCGGCAAGACCACCCTGCTGCGCCTGATCGCGGGGCTTGAGGCCCATGACGAAGGCTCTATTCAACTGGGAGGGGCGGACCTGACGCAGGTTCCGTGTCACAAGCGAAATATCGGGATGGTGTTCCAATCCCTCGCGCTGTTCCCGCATTTGAACGTGGGCGACAACATTGCCTATGGAATGCGACTTCAGGGGGCATCTGACGTAGCACCCAAGGTCGAGGCGCTTCTTGATATGGTCGGCCTGTCCGGGCTTGGTGGTCGTGCCGTCTCTGCCCTGTCTGGCGGGCAACGCCAGCGTGTGGCCATCGCCCGTGCATTGGCCATGTCGCCGCAAATCTTCCTGATGGACGAGCCCTTCTCGGCACTCGATGCCGCCCTGCGTGACCAGATGCAGGAAGAAGTGAAACGCATCCAGCGCGACCTTGGCATCACCACCATCTTCGTCACCCATGACCAGCGTGAAGCCATGGCGCTTGCCGACCGGATCGTCGTGATGAACGAAGGCCGCATCGAACAGGCCGC
>JAHDFG010000128.1:3680-6185 GCA_020628265.1 Pseudooctadecabacter sp.
GACGGCGCAACTGTGCATCTAAGCTGGGACGACGCCCGCGCATGGACCCTGCCCGCATGATCCGCACGCCGTCCTTTGCTCCGCGCCTGATCGGCGGGCTGGCCTTTGCGGTCATGGCGATCTTTTTCGTGATCCCGCTGCTGTTCATGATCGTGGTCAGCTTTTATCAGCCTGACCCGATGGGGTTCTACAAAGAAGCCTTCGTCTTCGAAAACTACGGGAAATTCTTCTCCAGCTTCTACTATACCGTCTCGTTCCGCTCGATCCTGTCGTCGGGATTGGGTGCTGTGATCGTCGTCGCACTGGCTTTCCCGCTTGTCCTGTTTGTCTCTGACCTCAGCCGCCGTTTGCAGCTTTTCTGGATCATCCTGCTCTTATCGATGATGTGCCTGAGTGAAGTCATCATCGGCTTTGCATGGCTAATCCTGATGTCTGAAAGCGCAGGCCTGCCGCGGCTGTTGGAATGGATGGGGCTATGGGAGAACCCGCGTTCCCTGTCGCCCAGCTTTGGCGCGATGATGATCGGCCTCGTGTTCCTTGGCTTTTCCATCGTGGCGCTGATCCTCTACCCCTCCGTTGCCCGTCGCGACCGCAGCATCGAAGAGGCCGCCGTGACCCTTGGCACGCCGCCCGCGCTTGTGTTCTTCAAGGTGCTGCTGCCCACCTTCCGCACCAGCCTCTCTTCCGTCACGCTGACCATGTTCGTCTATCTGCTTGGCGTCTTCGTGATGCCCACGATGCTGGGCCGTCCCAAAGACTGGACCATGACGGTCATCATCTCGGACAAGGCCTTGGGCGATGCGAACCTGCCGCTTGGAGCCGCGCTTGCTGTCGTCATGCTGATCGTGACGATCATTGTCCTTGTGGCCTCGGCCCTTCTGACACGGAGGCGTGGGGCATGAGGACGCTATACCTGTGGATCATCGCCATCCTGCTGACCGCGCCCTTCTTTGTGGTTCTGGGCGTGTCGGTCGGCGCCTCCAGCAACATCACCTTCCCGCCCGAGGCGCTGTCCTCCGCATGGTACGACGAACTGCTGACCGAGGCGGACTGGCTGGCTGCAATTGGCCGGTCGCTTCTGATCGCCGTTCTCGCGGCACTGATCTCCACCACCGTTGCGCTGGCAATCAACTATGTGCTCTGGCGCACCGGATCGCGCTTTGCCAAAATGACCTTCGCCTTGGGGCTGGGTCCGTTCCTTCTGCCGCCCATCATCCTCGCCCTTGGGGCGAGCCTGTTCTGGGCAGAGGTCGGCTGGTACGGACGGATGGAGGCCACCATCGTCTCGCACGGGGTCTTTTTCGTGACCCTGCCACTGGTGATCATCGCCCGCGGCTTCGCTGCCCTGACGGATGAGGTGATCGAAGCCGCCCAAATGATGGGGGCCACGCCAGCCCAGGTCTTCCGCACAGTGATCTTCCCGCTCATCGCGCCCTACGTGATGACCGGCTTTGCCTTGGTCGCGATCATCAGTGTGAACGAATACCTCGTGGCGAATATGATTTCCGGCTTTGTTGTCGAAACCCTGCCGATCAAGATCTTCAACAACGTGCGTTACGGGTATTCGCCTGTCGTGGCTGCTGCCTCCATGCTGTTCGTGGCCCTGACGGTCACGATCCTTCTGATCCTTGCGCGCATCACCGACCTCGTCGCCCTTTTTGGCACATCACAGGAGCGCTGAAATGCGGACGCTGACCCCTCAAAACCTCGACGATATGCTGCTGGGCGCGGTGATCCTTGGCGCAGGTGGTGGCGGGGACATCGAAGAAGGCCGCGCGATGATCCGCATGGCACTGGATGCGGGCAAGCGCTTTGATCTGGTCCCCGTGGATGATGTGCCCGACGACGCAGTCATTTGCACACCCTACCTGCTCGGGGCGATCACGCCCATGTCCTCAGAAGAAGAAGCGCTCTATGACGGTCTGCACAAAGCCGACACCGACCCGCTGCTCACGGCCTATGCCGCGTTTCAGGACCATCTGGGACAGGAATTCTACGGCACCACACCGTGCGAGTTGGGCGGCTCGAACACAGCCGCGGCGTTCTTTCCTGCGGTCATGAACGGGCACAAGATCATCGACGCCGATCCGGCAGGCCGCGCCGTGCCCGAAATCACCCATTCCACCTACTACATGCACGGCCTGCCCGCCGCCCCCATCTTTGCCGTCAATGAGTTCGGAGAGACCTTCCTGATCGACAAGGTCAAAGACGACCGGCGGGCCGAGACCCTCATCCGCGCCTTGTCGCAGGTCAGCCGGAACACCATCGCTGCCATCGATCACGCGCTTCCCATGCGTGAGCTGCGCGAGGCCTTGATCCCCGGCACCATTTCAAAGGCGATCGAGATGGGCCGCATCTGTCGTGAGGCCATGGCGTCCGGTGCCGACACCGCTAACGAAATTGCGAGAACCGGCAAAGGCATGGTTCTGTTTCGGGGCCGGGTGAGCGAGGTGGATTACCAAACCAAAGAGGGTTTCACTTTGGGGGACATTCACCTGACTTCGG
>JAHDFG010000129.1:0-4236 GCA_020628265.1 Pseudooctadecabacter sp.
GCCCATCCTCAAAGGCATCGCGGGCTTTCTCGACGGCGAAGTCCACATCCGCCGCGCCGCAGGCCGCGATCTGTGCCAGCGGCGCACCCGTGGCGGGGTTCACGCTGTCTAAGGTTGCACCGGATTGGGCTGGGCGAAAGCTGCCGTCGACAAAGGCTTGGGTTGGCAATTCAAGGCCAGCGGCGATGGCTGCGTATTCGTCTTTGGTCAAAAGCTCGGTCATTCTGCGGCCTCCGCGCGGGGTGTTTTTGCTTCAATCTCTGCCACGGTGCGCTGCAAGACGCGCACCACCTGTTCCAACTGCCGCTTATCGTCCTTGTTGAGCGGACGCAGTGGCGGGCGGGGTGGTCCGGCGGTCAGGCCCTTCATCTCGACCCCATGTTTGATGCACTGGATGAACTTGCCGCCCTGTTCCAACACCCGCATCAACGGCATCAAGGCGGACATGATCCGGCGGCCTTTGTCGAAATCGCCTTCAAGGGCGCAGGCGCGGTAGAGCGCGATGTGTTCGGCGGGCAGGAAGTTCGACCCGCCGCACACCCATGACCGTGCGCCCCATGCGAAGAACTCAAGCGCCTGATCGTCCATCCCGCAGGACAGCTGGATGTGCGGATAATCGCGGGCCAGCAGGTGCACGCGGTTGATGTCGCCCGAGCTTTCCTTGATCGCGCGGAAATTGCGGGACCGTCCGACACGGTCGAGGAATTCCTCGCCCATATCGACGCCCATGCGACCGGGATAGTTATAGAGCATGATCGGCAGGTCCGCGGCGCGGTCGATGGTCAGGGCATTCAGCGCGTTCTCCCGTTCCGTGGGCACAGCATAGGGGGGCGAGCCAATGAGTAGCGCCGCCGCCCCGATTTTCGCGGCATGTTCGGCCATGGCGATGGAATCGGGCAGGCGGATCGCGCCGGTGCCCACGATCAGCGGGACACGGTCGCCGATGACGTCCTTGGCGAAGCTGGCGAGCTCTTGGCGTTCTTCGATGCTTTGGGCGTAGTATTCGCCCGTTGACCCGCCATTGATCAGCCCGTGCACGCCCGCATTGATCAGATGGTCGATCTGGGCGGCAAAGGCGTCGTGGTCGACCGATCCATCGTCATGATGGGGCGTGATGACGGGGGTGAAGATGCCTTCGAAGTTCATGGGGCGTCTCCTGCTGTGGGTTGCGTGGGGGCGGGGCCAAGGGGGATGTCCATGCCTGTTGGCGTGACGAAGCTTTCGATGGCGGCGCGGGACAGGTCCCAGTGGTCAATCGCCAATTGCCCTGCCGCGTCTGCGTCGCCGCGTGTGATGGCGTCGATGATCTGGTCGTGCTGGTCGGCGGCAAGGTCCCTTTGGCGGGCCATGGCGCTGTTGCGGGGGCTGTAGAAGGACATGCCGATGCGCATGTGGTCGATCATCAGACGACGCAGGGACGGCATGAGGTATTCGTTGTCTGCCATCTCGCCGATGATGTCGTGAAACTGCTGGTTGGCCAGCGCCCGTTCGGTCGCATCGCCCGTGTCGATTGACGTGCGGAATTTGGCTTGGGCCGTCTTCAGTTGGGCAATCTGGGCGTCGGTCGCATGCTCTGCTGCCAGCCGCGTGACCGCCGCATAGATCATCGGGGCGGCCATAAAGAAATTGCGCAGCGTCTTGTGGGTCATCGGCGCCACCTGCGCGCCACGGTTCTTGTGCAGCACGACGTAGCCTTCGCCGGCCAGTTGGTTCAGCACCTCCCGCAGGGGTGGGCGGGACATCTGGTAGTGCGCGGCCAGCTCTGCCTCGTCCAGATAGCTGCCCGCAGCGAAGCCCTGGGTCAGGATCTGGCGGCGCAGGTCGTCTGCGCAGATGGATTTGCGGGTTTTGGTTTGCATGGTTTCTGGTGGGTCTTGTGGATGCGCTGGAATTGACAGCTAAGTTAAAAAATACATATTGTCTACAATTAGTCGAAACGGACCCATCGGGGGCCTGTCTGACGCGACCAACAGGCAGTTAATGACGACCACGCAGCACTTCGTCTTTGCATTGGTGGACAGGTTCACCCACATCGCCTTTGCCTGTGCGGTTGATCCGCTGCGCATTGCCAATCTGATTTCCGGTGAGGAGCTTTATCGGTGGTCTTATGCGTCGCTGGACGGAGAAACAGCGCGCAGTTCCGACGGGACGGTGGTGCAGACCCATGGGGCCTTTGCCGATCTTGGGGCAAGCGACCGCCTGATGGTGCTTTCGGGGATCGACGTGCAGTCCTTGGACCACACCGCGCTGATTGGTGTGCTGCGGCGGTTGGACCGTCACGGTGTACCCATCGGGGCGCTGTGCTCGGGGGCGTGGATTTTGGCCAAGGCCGGACTTTTGAACGGGTCAGAGGCCGCCATCCATTGGGAATACCACGACGCCTTTACCGAGGCCTTTCCGGACGTCCAGTTGCTACGGAATGTCTTTGTGGCAGATGCGCGGCATGTCACGGCCTCGGGCGGGACGGCGACGGCGGATTTGATGTTGCACCTGATCGCGCAGGACCATGGCGAGGATCTGGCCGTCGCGGTCGCGGATCAGATGGTCTACAACGCGGTGCGGGCGGCGACGGCGGAACAACGGGTGTCGCTTCAATCGCGCAACGGGATGCGCAACGCCCATTTGGCGGCGGCGTTGCGGCACATGCAGGACACGATTGAGGCACCTGTCTCTGTCGCGGGCATTGCCGCTGATCTGGGCATTTCCACACGGCAGCTGGAACGGTTGTTCGGAAAATACCTCAATACGACGCCCAAGAAATACTACATGGACATGCGGCTGGAACGGGCACGGAACCTGCTGGTGCAAACAGAAATGTCGGTGCTGGATGTGGCGGCGGCCTGCGGGTTTGAAACGCCAGGGCATTTTGCACGGGTCTACCGGACCGCCTACGGCGTGACCCCGATGATGCAGGTTGCGCGGCTGGGCTGAGCGGGCGTTAGGCTGTCTGGACCGGCAGGCTCAGACGCACCTCGAACCGGTCGGCTGTCTTGTTCAACGCGATGTCGCCCCCAAGCGACGTGGCAACGGCTGCCGCAATCGGCAGTCCCAATCCCGATCCGGCACTGGGTCCGATCTGGCTGAACCGCGCGAGGGACTTCTGGAAGTCATCAGGGTGAATGCCCTTACCATCGTCACTGACCGAAACGCGCAGGCGGTCGCCCACCATCTGCGCCGACAAGGACACGGACCGCAAACCATCCCCGCCGTGAATATAGGCATTGTTGATCATGTTTAGGACCGCCTGTTCGAACATCACCGGATCGCCCAGAAGGATCGCAGGTTTAGTCGGTATATCCGAATCGAAAGAGACGTCCTTGCGGTCTTGGTGGCCTTCAAAACGTGCAGCGATGGTGGCCAACAGAGGGACTGCATCAAAGGGGCGGGCGTCCTGATCAGGGTCGATGGCCTTGGCCCTTTCAAGCGTCAAAAGGTTGTCGGTCAGGCGGGCGAGGTCGCGGGCCGCTTCGCGCAGATCCTCGGACCGGACGCGGGCGTCGGCCGTGGTCTTGGCTTGAGGGACGCTTTCGGCAAGGCTCAGCACCCCTGCGATCGGGTTCCGCAACTGGTGTGCGGCGTCCGAGATGAAAGCATCCTTGGCGGTCATCGTGGCCGAGACTTCGCCAAGTAGGCCGTTCAACCGGCCCACGATCCCCGTGACTTCGGACGGGATGGCACGTTTGATCGGGGACAGATCGCCCGATGACCGTCGCGAAATGGCGTCTTCCAGATCGGTCAGCGGGGCGAGGCCCACCGCGACGCCGAACCACACGATCACAGCCAGTGCCCCGATCATCGACGCGATGATGATGAACACAGGGCCGGTGCGGGATGTCACAAACCCGTCGCGCAGCTCCGTCTTCTGCCAGACGGTAAAGGTGAACAGGCCCGACAGCCCGTCAATGGACGTGCTTTGCGAAAACCGCAACGCGCGGACAGGCGCACCTTGATAGACGGCGTCATAGTAGACTTGCGCGGTATCGACAGGGATGGGTGTGGGAAGAACCGGCGGGGTCGCATAGCCCGTCACGAACACACCATCTGGCGCATAGACGTGGTAGAACACCGCGCCACCGGATGTGTCGCGCAGCAGGTCACGGGTTTCTTCGCTCAGCGCATCGCCGCCTGACACGGCCGTGTCCCGCGAAATGGCCAGCGCGGTAGAGAGAAGCGACCGGTCGAACCGTTCTGCCGCGTTGCGCTGGGCGTCTGAATAGGCCCACCACCCGACGATCC
>JAHDFG010000129.1:4336-6130 GCA_020628265.1 Pseudooctadecabacter sp.
AACCGTTCTGCCGCGTTGCGCTGGGCGTCTGAATAGGCCCACCACCCGACGATCCCCGCGATTATGATCAGCGGCACCAGGATCACGAGGGTCAAGCGGATCCTCAGGGACAGGCTTTGGTTCATGGGGCGGCCTGCATCAGGTAACCCAACCCACGCTGCACCTTGATCTGGACCCCGTGGGGCTGCAGCCGTTTGCGCAGGCGCGAGACATAGACCTCGACCACCGGTTCATCCACATCCGTGCCGGTTCCATAGAGACTGTCCAGTAGGCCCTGTTTGGACACGATCCGGCCCTCGGCCATCAGGAGCCGTTCGAACAGAGCGACCTCGCGGCGGGGGACGTTCAAGGGGCCCTCGGCGCTGCTGATCATGCGGGCCGTGCGGTCAAAGCTGACCCCGCCGATTGTCGCATTGGGTGTGGTGGGGGCCACCACGCGGCGGGACAGGGCGCGGATGCGGGCGCCGAATTCTTCCATTTCGAACGGCTTGGCAAGGTAGTCATCCGCCCCTGCATCCAGCCCTTCGATCTTGTCGCGGGTCTCGGACTGGGCCGTCAGCAACAGCACCGGTCGCAGGTCACCGCGCTCGCGAAGCTCACGCAACACACTCAGCCCGTCCTGACTGGGCAGGTTGATATCAAGGACAATGATGTCCGCAGGCTCGTCCCGCAGAAACGCGCTGGCCTCGGCCCCGTCATGCAACAGATCAACGGCATGGCCCGCATCCTGCAGGTAGTACCGCAGGCCCTTCGCCATCGAGATATTGTCTTCCACCACCACGATGCGCACAGGGCCGGTCCTTCGAATTTTAGCGGATGCAAGGTTCGTGCAAGGATGACACCCCACGGTGCGGTCATCAAGAAGGCAGGGAGGCCTTCTGATTCTGTCTGCTGAACAACCAGTTCAGCCATTGGGAGGAAAGACATGCTTAACAAAACCATGGGCGCTCTGGCGCTCACGACTGCTATGGTGGCGGGCTCTGCATTTGCAGACGGCCACCAGATTGATCTGAGCGGAAAGACCGTCGAATGGATCATCCCCTTCTCTGAAACCGGCGGGTCGGCCAAGTGGGCCAACTTCTACGCGCCGCTTCTGTCCGAAGCGCTGCCCGGCAACCCGACTGTGGTTGTGACGTTCAACCCCGGCGCAGGCTCCACCAAGGGCGCGAACGCATTTCAGGAAATGTCCTATGAGGACGGCACCACGATCTTTGGCTCGTCAGGTTCCACGCAGTTCCCCTATCTGCTGAACGATCCGCGCGTGCGCTATGAATATGGCGACTGGAACGTGGTTCTGGCTTCTGGAACTGGTGGCGTGGCCTATCTGCCTGCCGATCTGGCCGGTCAGCTGGGTGACGGCGGCGACGCAACGCCGCTGGCAGATACCGCTTTCGTCTACGGCTCTCAGGGCGCGACCCGTCTTGACCTTGTGCCGCTGCTGGCATGGGAAATGCTGGGTCTGGGTGTCGAGCCTGTCTTTGGCATCGAAGGTCGCGGCGATGGCCGCCTGATGTTCGAACGTGGCGAAGCCAACATCGACTATCAGACCTCGTCCTCATTCCTGTCCGGCGTCACGCCGCTGGTCGAGGCAGGCACGGCTGTGCCGTGGTTCTCGTTTGGCTCGCTCGACAATGAGGGCAACATTGTCCGCGATCCGACTTTCCCTGACATGCCGTCCTTTGCAGAAGTCTGCGAAGCAACCCCGGCCTGCGACACCGGCAGCGAAGAGTTCGCCGCTTGGAAAGCCTTCTTCATCGCAGGTTTCCCTGCCCAGAAGATGGTCTTCCTGCCCGC
>JAHDFG010000130.1 GCA_020628265.1 Pseudooctadecabacter sp.
GATGCGATGTCGTGGCCTGCGTCACCAAAGATGGTGTCGCCGCCGGTGCCGCCGAACATCACGTCGTTGTCGTTCATACCCTCAAGAAGGTCGTGACCGGAGCCACCATACAGAACATCGTCGCCGTCCTGACCGCACAGCGTGTCGTTGCCGCTGCCGCCATACACTTCGTCGTTGCCGTCTTGGGCCATGACAAAGTCATCGCCGCCACCAGCCAGAACGATATCGTCCTGCGGACCTTCGCCCGGCAGAAGCGCGTCGCTGGCGTCAATCTCGTCGCCATGCTGGTCTTCGTACTGGCCAACGATGATCGTGTCGTTGCCGCCGGTGCCGTCAACATAGCCGTCTTCGTCGCCTTGCGTTGCGTCGAAGTGGATCGGGCCAAGGCCGACCGTACCGGACAGCGCCGCACCCGCACCGTTGTCGAGAATGATTTCAAGCGAAGCAACTTCGCCCGCAATGTGCACCGTAACAGTCGAGCCGGGATCGCCCGCGCCAATCGCGTTGGTCGTGGCATCCAGCTGGCCGCCGTTAACGAACTGGGTGTGGTTCAGGCCGGAAAAGGTAACAGGCAGGAGGTTACCGTGGATATCCCTTGCAATGATCGTGACACGGTCGTCCCACTGGCCATCGCAGCTGTCGACATCAAGCAGATCAAAGCTGACGTTCGTGACAGGCTCATGGAAGTCGATCTTGACGACAGTCGGGTCGTCCACATCCCAGGCTTTCAGCCCATCAACACCATTTACGGTGCCTTTCATCCACTGGTCGTGGTCAGCGTTTTCCGGAGTGGCAACGGTGAAACCTACGTAACCCGAAGGGCCAGTGATCCCGTTGTTGCCATCAATGTTCGTCTGTGACCAATCAATCGTATAATCAGACATCGTCAGTTCCTACCTAACCCTTCGGCCCGGCCTGAACCGGACGTTAAACACCGCAGCCATGCGAGACGCACAGCCGAAACGGCGCTGGCCGCGAAAGCGACCACACTCTCATCCGCTCGTGATAGGGACTATCCCAGACGCGCAGACACCACTTTGTCAGACATACTGTCCGACCCGATCCCCCAGTTGATCGGTACGCCCCCCAGTTGGGCCTAATCTGAATACAGACAGAATTGCGTTCAAAAAAGCGAAAATTGCCCAGATTACGGCAAGATTAGGTTAACCATGAGACGCCTTGCAGGCATAGGTTGTGTCTTACGCAACGTAATGGAAACCGACTATTCACGATCTGGAAACAATGCCCCCAGAAACACTGCAAATTTAGCGGGCATTTTAGACATTCCTGCTTCAAACGCCGGATTACGCACAAAAAACGAACAATCTCTGACCTGGGGAAACCGCTCCCAAATTTCCCCACAATTTGGACCCAATTGGGGATGCGATATCCGCTATGTGCCCCGTATTGGGCGACAATATCACGCCAGACGACGGCTTGTTTACGAATTGGCAACCAATTCGATTCGTAAATTTTGAATTAAGGAAGGAATGTGTTGGTACCGGTGGTCGGACTCGAACCGACACGATGTTGCCATCGGGGGATTTTGAATCCCCTGCGTCTACCATTCCGCCACACCGGCACGCCCGCGGGACATAATCCGACCAAACAACCGCGTCAATCAGCTATTGGGCCTTGGGCACATGTTATGTTGACCTCGTGTTTTGTCCGTGGCCTAAAGCATCAAGAAATGAGGGCAAAATGGCAGGATCCGGCAGCACAAGTTGGTCCATGCAGCCAGTACAGGATCGAAGGCGCGTGACAGCAGTACCCCCGACAGAGGCGGCAATCTCGCAAGAGCTGGCGCAATTGGCCAAAGAAGCCCCCGCCCCAACCGCAACTTTGGACTGGGTTCTTCAGCACCTCCACGAACGGGCGTTCGGATTGTTCCTGCTTATCCTCGCCCTGCCCTGCTGCATTCCCTTCCTATATGGCATCCCGCAGGTGGTCGCCTTGCCGTTGATGTTTGTCTCGGCCCAGATCCTGATCGGGCGACAGACGCCATGGCTGCCACGCAAGCTGGCACAAAGAGCAGTTTCAAAGGAGGGGCTGGAAAACCTGTCACGCCGTGCAGGCCCTTGGCTGCGCCGCCTCGAAGCCCTCAGCCGTCCGCGCTTGACCGCCTTGACGCACAAACCCGTTGATCGGCTGGTTGGCTTGGGCCTGGTGTTGTTCAGTGCCTCGATCCTTGTTCCATTGCCAGGGACCAACTCGGTGCCCGGTGTGGCGGTCGTGATTATCGCTATGGGTCTGCTGCAACGGGATGGCATCCTGATCCTCTTGGGGCTGATCCTCGGCACCGTCTGGATTGCGACCCTCATCATTGCCGGCGCGACCTTGGTCAGCCTCATCCTCACATGGCTTGGCCTTAGCTAAGGCCCAACCCTCTTCAATCCGGAGCCCGAACCTATGACACGCAAGACACTGATTGCCATTGCAGCTGGCGGGTCGCTCGCATTATTGGGAGGAGCATTCCTGTTCCAGACGCTTGGGTATGCCCCGTGTAAAATGTGCCTGTGGCAACGCTGGCCCCATGCTGCGGCCATCGTCATCGGTGCCTTGGCACTACTGACTGCCCTGCCCGCCCGCGCCTTGGCTGCGCTTGGCGCATTCGCAGCGCTGACGACGGCGGGCATCGGGTTCTATCATGCCGGCGTCGAACAGAAATGGTGGGAAGGCCCAAGCTCCTGTACGGGGGGCGGCAGCCTTGAAGGGGTTGATCTGCTCAGCACCGATATTACCCCGATCGTTATGTGCGACGATATCGTATGGTCGCTGTTCGGTCTGTCCATGGCGGGCTATAACGCGCTGTTTTCCCTTGCACTTGCGGCTGTCTGGATCATGGCCGCACGCAAAGCCTAACGGCCGGCCCGCAAGGTTGACAGCAAAAGGCTCGTCTCGGATCGCGTAACCCCGTCCATCCGGCGGATCCGAAACAACACGTCATCCAGATCGGCCAAGGTCGCGGCCCCAAGTTCGACAATCAGGTCCCAAGTGCCGTTGGTCGAATGGACCGCCTGAACCTCGACCACGTTCAGAAGCGCGCGCCGCACCCGTTCAGTGCCACGCCCTTCAATCCCCAACATCATCAGCCCCCGAACGGGGTGTGCCGCGACATCTGCGCGGGTCAAAACGGTGAAGCCCGCGATATCCCCGCTGTCCCGCAAACGGTCCATTCGCGCCTTGACCGTGGCCCGCGTCACGCCGAGGTCCATCGCCAGATCAGACACCGCGGCACGGCCATCGCGTTGTAACGCGCGGATCAGCTGCCTGTCCAAATCGTCCATCTTGAATGCCCGTTTTGATCAAAGATGGCGCAATTTGCACAATCGGATGGCTCCGATCAAGGCCCGTCTTGGCGCAATATAACCCCAACAGGAGATTCTAGATGACACCTCAATCCATCGTACTCGTTGGCGCGCCGGTCGATAGTGGCAAGGACCGCAAGGGCTGCATAATGGGCCCCGACGCCTATCGCACCGCCCGTCTTGCCGAAACGCTTACCGATCTGGGGCACCACGTGACGGACATCGGCAACATGATCGCAGATGCCAATGACGTCCCCGAACATGACCACCTGATCGCCCTGCCCCAAACCGTGGGCTGGACCACAGCGTTGAACCGGACCGCCCGCGAGGCCGCCGCCAAAGGCATGCCGATTTTCATGGGCGGGGATCATTCTCTGGCATTGGGGACTGTGACCGGCATTGCAGATCATGCGGCAGATCAGGGACGGCCTCTTTTTGTGCTGTGGCTTGATGCGCACAGCGATTTTCACACGCCGAACACCACGACCAGCGGGAACCTCCACGGGACTCCAGTGGCCTATTTCACAGGTCGGGACGGGTTCGACGCCTTCCCCACTGTGAAAAATCCAGTGCCGACAGACCGGATTTGCATGATTGGGCTACGGTCCGTCGATCCTGCCGAACACGAAGCCCTTGCCGATACCGACATGTCACTGGCCGATATGCGCGCCATCGACGAAGGCGGCATCCGCGCCCCGCTGGCCGAGTTTCTGGACAAGGTCGCGGCAGCCGACGGACTGCTACATGTATCCCTTGATGTCGACTTTCTTGACCCTGACATCGCGCCCGCCGTGGGCACCACAGTCCCCGGTGGTGCCACCCTGCGCGAGGCCCATCTGGTGATGGAGATGCTCTGCGACAGCGGGAGGGTGACCTCCCTCGACCTTGTGGAACTCAATCCCTTCATGGATGAACGCGGGCGCACCGCATCCCTGATGGTCGACCTGACCGCATCCCTTATGGGTCGCCGCGTCTTTGACCGGCCGACACGGAGCTTTGCATGACCCTCACCAACACGTTGCAAGCGCCGCGTGCCGTGGTGATGGTACGCCCTCATGCCTTCCGTCCGAATGCGGAAACGGCCAAGGACAACGCCTATCAAGGCACCTCCGACGCCGCCCCGTCGGACATTGCAGGCCGCGCCCGAGATGAACATGACGGCGCTGTCACGGCACTGCGCGACGCGGGTGTCACCGTCCACGTCTTTGAGGATGATGGAAGTCGCGACACGCCCGACAGCGTGTTCCCGAACAACTGGTTCTCGACCCATCCGGGCGGTGCTGTCGGGGTCTATCCGATGTATCCCGAAAGCCGCCGCGCTGAGCGCCGCTCGGACGTTCTGGACCTGCTGAAATCCCGCTACCGCGTTGAAACCATTTATGACTATTCCGGACTGGAACCAGAAGGTCTTTTTCTAGAAGGCACCGGCGCGATGGTGCTGGATCACGTGGGCCGTCTTGCATTTGTTGCGCGGTCCAACCGTGCCGACCCGATCGTGCTGGAACGGTTTTGCACCCATTTCGGCTATGAACCGATTGTGTTCGACGCCATTGGTCCGGGTGGCCAGCCGATCTACCACACGAACGTATTGATGTGCGTGGGCACAGACATTGCCCTGATCGGCCTTTCGGCCATTCCGGACCCTGTACGCCGCGACGTGATCTGCCGCCGGTTGGAGGAAACAGGGCGCGAGATTGTTGACCTCAGCGCCGACCAGATCGCCAACTTCGCAGGCAATGCCATCGAATTGACGGGACGAGACGGCCGCTTGCTTACGCTGTCCGAACGCGCAGCAGACGCCCTGACATCCGCGCAAATCAACAAGATCGAACAGTCTACCCCGCTCCTTCCACTGTCCCTGCCCACGATCGAACTGGCTGGCGGATCCGCCCGCTGCATGATCGCCGGCATTCACCTTACGCCCAGAGAGGTCCTCAAATGAATACCGCGCCCTCCGATAAGGCCCTCGTGCCATTTGTATCCGTCGACAACATGATGCGTCTGGTCCATGCCAAGGGCCTCGACGCGATGCTGACCGAGATTGCCAACGCGATCGAGGAAGACTTCCTGCGCTGGGATGCTTTCGACAAGACCCCGCGCGTGGCGTCTCATTCGGACGTCGGTGTGATCGAACTGATGCCCACGTCCGATGGGGAGATGTACGGCTTCAAATACGTCAACGGCCACCCCAAGAACACTGCCGAAGGACTGCAGACAGTCACGGCATTCGGCCTTCTGGCGGATGTGGAAACGGGCTATCCGGTGTTGCTGACGGAAATGACCTTGTTGACGGCCTTGCGTACGGCTGCGATGTCGGCATTGGCCGCAAAGCACCTCGCCCCGAAGGGCGCCAAGACCATGGCGATGATCGGCAACGGCGCGCAATCGGAATTCCAATGCCACGCCTTCCGTGCGATCTGCGGGATCGACACCGTGCGTCTCTACGACATTGACCCTGCCGCCACCGCCAAATGTGCCCGCAACCTCGAAGGCTCTGGCCTGACGGTGGTGTCCTGTTCCAGCGGACAAGAGGCGATTGAAGGTGCGGACATCATCACGACCTGCACCGCCGACAAGCAGTACGCGACGATCCTGACCGACAACATGGTTGGCGCAGGCGTGCACATCAACGCCATCGGTGGCGACTGCCCCGGCAAGACAGAGCTGCACAAAGACATCCTGCACCGCTCTGATATCTTTGTGGAATTCCCACCCCAGACCCGTGTTGAAGGGGAGATACAAGCACTTGATGACGACCACCCGGTGACGGAACTGCACGACGTTTTTGCGGGCCGTGT
>JAHDFG010000131.1:0-3705 GCA_020628265.1 Pseudooctadecabacter sp.
GAAGATCAGCGTCGGGATCGCTGTCAGAAGTCGCCTGAGGGTGTAGGTCAGCATGGGCGGGCCTTTGTTGGGTGGGGGCAAGCCGGAATTGGCTGTCTGCAGGGGCGCTTCATTAGGTCTCTCCTGCACAAACGAATGTGATATCTTGCGCCTCACCGCCTACAGATACGGCTGTCGTCACGCGCAACGCGCCGAAGTCATTGAAATCAAAACGGAACTGCTGGCCCATCAGCTCAAAATGCAGACCTGTGCCTGCACCATAAACCGGTGTCAGCGGCGTATAGTTTGCACCGTTGATGATGGCGGCACTTCCGGCCAGATCATTGATGGCGAAGATCATGTCAAAGCCGTAGCGTTCGCAGCTGCCGTTTGAGGCACAAATGTCGCGGCGCACATCGCAATCATAAAAACTCAGATGCGCCTGCGCGGATGTGGAAAGTGCCAAGGTGGCTATGGTAGTGAGGAGGGCGAGCCGCGTGTTCATGCCGCCTGCCTCAAATCACACGTTGCGTCCCATGTGGTCACACGGGGGCTGCGGAAGGTGTAGCGGGCGGTGATGTCCGCGCCCACGGCCTCAACCCGCAGCAGGCGGTTGATGTCGTCCATATCGCCGTATTCGATGACCGTGCCGCGGCCATCAGTGGTGTTGTCCGTCGCGACCCACGGCAGGGTGTGATCCGTACCGTTTACGTTGACCGTCGCGCTGTCGTCATCCCAGTTGAAGGTGACACCGAAGGGCGTGGTCTCAGGCATACAGCCGGAATTGCCGCAGGACTGGATGGTGATGCAGTCCAGATCGCCAAAGGCCACCGCAGGAAGCGGGGCACAGAGGGCCATCAGGGTCAGTGTCTTGAACTGCATGAAAATCAGGTCCGTCGGAAGCTGGGGTAGGGTGGGCGCGTACGCCCACCCGTTGATCATTCGGTATGGTCACAAAGGCTTATTCGCCGATGCGGTACCAATCCTTGATGTTCCACAGCTCGGAATCCCAGTCAGAGATCTGGATGCCGCCCAAGGAGTTGGCATGGGCAGACACGCCACCGCGGTGGATCAGCGGGATGATCGTGTAGGACTGCATCAGCATGTCGTTCATCTGCTTGACGATCTCGGCGCGGGCTTCGATGCCTGCGGTCGTTGCCAATTCGTCGATCAGAGCGTCATAGGCCGGATCGCAGAAACGCTGCATGTTGGAACCCTGCCACTGGCTTTCGGGCGATGGCCATTCCTTACAGGCCCAGTTTGCCATGTAGGCTTCCGGGTCCACACCAGCGAAGTTGTTGGTGTACATTTCAACGTCTGCAAAGAACTTCTGGAACGTGTCCGGGGAAGCCGGATCGCCGCCGAAGAAGACGGACGCGTCGATGTTGCGCAGTTCGGTGTCGATGCCGATTTCGCTCCACCACTGCTTGACCAGCGCCTGGGTGTCCTGACGGACGGCGTTGGTCGAAGTCTGGTACAGAACGGAAAGCGGCGTGCCTTCGTATTCACGAATGCCGTCGCCATCGCTGTCCACGATGCCAGCTTCGTCGAGCAGCGCGTTCGCGCCGTCGATGTCCTGAACAAGACAGCTGTCGTTTGCCGTGGAGGCGTAGACAGCAGGGGCCGGCAGCACGTTACAGGTGGGCTGACCACCAGCGCCGTAGCCGATATCAACCAGCAGCTGACGGTCGATCGCCATGGACATGGCCTGACCGATAACGGGGTTCGTCAGGAACGGGTGCGGCCCGCCCTCGGCGGTGGCACGCAGATCGCCCAGATCAGCAGATGGGTTGGTCTGGTTCAGGTGCAGACGCTCAACCGAAGTACCGAACGCAGTCACAACCGTGCCGTTGCCAGCAGATTCCATGTCCGCCAGAACGGTCGGGTCGATCTGCAGGTTCCACGCGTAGTCGAATTCAGCCGTTTCCAGAACGGAACGGGCTGCAGCCGCTGCATCGCCGCCCCCTTTGAACAGGACCGTTGCGAAGGCAGGCTTGCCGGCTTCGCGGAAGTTCTCGTTTGCGGAGAACTGGATCACGTCGTTGGCTTTGAATTCGGTCACAACGAACGGGCCGGTGCCGATGGGGCCAAAGTTGGCGTCCACACAGGTCGGTGCCGCAGCGCCAAGGCAGTCTGCGAACTGGGCGGCCTGAATAATCGGGCTCTCAGCGCCGACGAGGGCCGTGTAGGGGAAGGGCTTGGGCGCATCGAAGGTGATTTTGATCGTCAGATCATCCACAGCTTCCACGCTCTCAACGCCGTCGAAGTAGGACGCCTGCGCACAGCCGCCGCCTTCAGCGGTACAATACTGCCATGTGAATACAGCGTCGTTGGCCGTCAGCGGGGTGCCGTCAGACCACATGACGCCTTCTTTCAGCGTCCAAGTGATCGAGGTCAGGTCCTCGGCCACGCCACCGTTTTCAACGGTCGGGATTTCAGCGGCCAGCCATGGCAGCAGTTCGCCGTTGTTGTCGAAGCGACCCAGCGATTCCAGAACCAGAGAGGCGGATTCAACTTCCTTGGTGCCGCCCGACAGATACGGGTTCAGCGTGGATGGCGCCTGCCAATAGATGATGTTGAGCTGGCCATCGCGTCCGCGCTCGCCTTCGTGGCCGTCGGCATATGCCATCGGCGCGAAAGCCACCGCGGCGGTGGCGCCCAATAGGGCTGTTCTCAGTTTCATAGTCACTCTCCTAGTTGGTATCGTGTTGTTATTGCTCTGGTTTTTCACTCGCTACATCGCCTCAGAGGCTGCGCGTACGGCCGCCTCGTCTCGGGCATCGTTGTAGTGATGGCAGGCGACGAAGCGGCCCTCCAGCACCTCTCGATACTCCGGTTCTTGTTGTTTGCAGATGTCCATGACCGCAGGGCAACGGGTGCAGAAGTTGCAGCCCTTGGGCGGGTTCGACGGGGAGGGCACATCGCCGGTAAGGATCGTGCGCTCCATCGTATCATGCAGGTCGGGGTCCGGTTCTGGGACAGCCGAAAGCAGGGCCTTGGTGTAAGGATGAAGCGGGTCCGCATAGAGCCCGTCGCGCGGTGCCAGTTCGACGATCTTGCCCAGGTACATCACCGCGACGCGGGTCGCGATGTGGCGCACCATGGACAGGTCATGGCTGATGAACAGATAGGTCAGGCCCAGTTTCTGCTGCAGGTCTTCCAGCAGGTTCACGACCTGCGCCTGAATGGATACATCAAGGGCTGCGATGGGTTCGTCGCAGACAATGAACTTGGGATTCAGGGCCAATGCGCGGGCAATCCCGATCCGCTGGCGTTGCCCGCCCGAGAATGCATGGGGGTACCGACCGGCGAAGCGGCGGTTCAGGCCCACCGCATCCATCAGTTCCAGCACCTTCTCGCGCTTTTCGTCACTGGAGAGGTCGGTGTGTTCATCCAGTGGTTCCTGAATGATCGCCTGCACGGTCATACGCGGGTTGAGCGAGGCCTGCGGGTCCTGAAACACCATCTGCATCGTCGGACGCTTTGGGCGCAAAGCGGCCTGAGGCGTGCTGCCGATTTCCGAGCCGTCCATGATGATGGAGCCGTCAGTGATATCGTAAAGGCGCAGCACGGCACGGCCACAAGTGGACTTACCACAGCCTGACTCGCCCACCAGGCCCAACGTCTCACCCTCGTAGATGTCGAAGGACACGCCATCGACGGCTTTCACGTCACCGGTGTGGCGGCGGAAGAAGCCCGTCAAAATCGGGAAATGCATCTTGAGGT
>JAHDFG010000131.1:3805-6061 GCA_020628265.1 Pseudooctadecabacter sp.
TCACCGGTGTGGCGGCGGAAGAAGCCCGTCAAAATCGGGAAATGCATCTTGAGGTCTTTGACCTCGACCAGCTTGGTATTCGATTTTGGTGCATCAAACATCGCGCGGCGCTCCTGTTTTCGCATCAAAGAAACAGGCGGCGTCGTGTCCGGCCCCGACGTCATAACGCGGCGGGTTTTCTGCGGAACACCGGTCAAAGGCGACGTCGCAACGGTCACGGAAGGGGCAGGCGGTCGGCTGTGCGCCTAGGATCGGCGGTTGGCCTTCGATGATGGCAAGGCGGTCTTCGCGTTGACCGCGCACGGATGGCACCGTTTTCAGCAGTGCGCGGGTGTAGGGATGCTGCGGGTTCTTGAAGAGTTCGCGGGTCGGGGCCTGTTCGACGATCTGGCCGCCGTACATCACCAACACGCGGTCTGCGATGCCCGCCACAACGCCTAAGTCATGGGTGATCCAGATCACGGCCATGCCCAGACGCTCTTGCAGGTCTTTCATCAACTCAAGAATTTGCGCCTGAATGGTCACATCCAGTGCCGTCGTCGGCTCATCCGCAATCAGGACCTGCGGGTCACAGGCCAATGCAATGGCGATCATCACACGCTGGCGCATGCCGCCGGAAAACTGGTGCGGATAATCCTTCAAGCGGCGTTCTGCGTCGGGGATGCCCACCAATTCAAGCAACTCCTTGGCCCGTCGGGCCGCGTCGCGCTTGTTCAGCCCCATATGCTTGCGCAGGGGTTCCATGATCTGCATGCCGACGTTGAACACGGGGTTCAGCGAGGTCATCGGGTCTTGGAAAACAAAGCCGATCTTGCCGCCCCGCACGCTGCGAAGGGTCTCGGCATTGACCTTCAGCAGATCCTTGCCGTCGAACGTGACCGTCCCACCCTGCACATCGGCCGGAGGCGTGGGGAGAAGGCCCAGCAGGGACATCATGGTCACGGATTTCCCAGAGCCGCTTTCCCCTACCACGCCCAATAATTCACCGGGCTTAAGGTCAAAGCTGACGTTGTTGACCGCGTGGACTTCACCACCGCGGACCTTGAAAACGGTCTTCAGTTCCCGAACATCGAGAACGGGCTGCGCCCCATCGGGCATAGGCGACCTCCCTGTGAAAGTGGTCTAATTCATTGTTTTTATTGCTGGTCCGTCGTTGCGGCCCGGGCATTGACTGTGACGTTAACAGTAAAAAGCAATGCCGCAACCCCTGATAGCATTTTACCATGTGGTAAATTTTTAATTCGCACAGCTTTCGTGCCCTTGACGCCGCCCTATGCCCGTTCCACGCTCATGTCTTGTTCCCACCCACAGGAGATCCCCCGTGTCGAAGACGCTCACGCCGCGCGAAATGATGGACCGTTTGGTCGCCTTTCCCACCGTCAGCCGTGACAGTAACCTGCCTCTGATCGATTTCGTCGAGGGCTATCTAAACGACCACGGTATTGCCTCTACCCGCGTGCCGGACCCAACGGGCGAGAAGGCCGCGCTTTATGCCCATGTTGGCCCGCAGGTGGATGGGGGCGTTGTGCTGTCCGGTCACACGGATGTTGTGCCTGTTGATGGGCAGGCGTGGGACACCGATCCGTTCACTGTGACGGAGAAGGGGGACAAGCTTTATGGGCGCGGCACCTGTGACATGAAAGGTTTTGATGCACTGGCGATTTGCGCGCTGGTCGATGCCAAGGTGCGCGGCGTGACGCGCCCCCTGCAATTGGCGCTGAGTTACGACGAAGAGGTGGGCTGCACCGGGGCTCCGCCGATGATCGACGCGATGGTGGCCAGCGGAATGCCACGCGCGTCTGCTGCGATCATTGGCGAGCCTTCGATGATGCAGGTGGTCACCGGCCATAAGGGCGGCCTCGGCTTTGACGTGCATATGCGGGGCTTCGAGGTGCATTCCTCGCTGATCCACGAAGGTGTCAGCGCGATCATGTTCGGGGCCAAGCTGGTGGATTGGTGTAACCAGATGAACGCGCAGAATGCCGCTGCCGCGCCAAGTGCGGCCGATGCGGATTTCGTGCCGCCCTATACCACCTTGCATGTGGGCATGATCAGTGGCGGAACAGCCCACAACATCACCGCCAAGGATTGCCGTTTCATGCTGACGTTCCGGATTGTACCCGGAGAGACCATCGAGGACTGGACCGCGAAGTTCCACGAAAAGGTGGCCGAGGTTGAGGCGGAGATGAAAGCGATCCATCCCGATACGGGCATTGACCTGTCGCCTGCATTTCATGTTCCGGGCTTGCGGCCGGA
>JAHDFG010000132.1 GCA_020628265.1 Pseudooctadecabacter sp.
ACTGGGCCGGTGCGCGTAAGACACTCACGACAAAGCTGAAGACAGGCCAACTGCCCCGCAACGTGCACAAGCGCCGCGATGCTGTTTTGGCATTGTCGGAAGCCAAGGGCATCATTGACGAAGGCCAGTCGATCGAGGCGCAGGAAGCTGCGATTGAGGCTAACCGGATGTCGCCTGATCTGGTGCCTGCTGCCGTCATGGCGACCGAAGCCTACATCGAAAAGGGCAACGGCCGCGCGGCAGCACGTGTCGTCAAGAAAGCATGGGAAGCCGCACCGCATCCTGATTTGGCAGCGGCCTTTGCTGCGATTGAACCCGATGAGGACGCGCAGGCCCGCCTGAAGCGGTTCCGCGCGTTGACGCGGGTGCACCCCGATCACCCAGAGACGAAAATGTTGCTGGCGGAGCTGCACATCGCTGCAGAAGATTTCCCGCAGGCGCGTCGTGATATCACCGAACTTGTGGCAGAAGCACCGACAGCGCGGAGCCTGACGATCATGGCCGCAGTTGAACGGGGCGAAGGTTCGGCCGATGCGGTTGTGCGCGGCTGGCTGGCCAAGGCGCTTACCGCACCGCGCGGTCCGCAGTGGATCTGCGATAACTGCCAGCACATCCACGCGGCATGGGAGCCTGTCTGTTCCAACTGTTCCAGCTTCGATACCCTGTCATGGCGGGAGCCGCCGGAAGGCGAAGTGGCAATGCCGGCCGGTGCTGAGATGCTGCCGCTTATCGTCGGGCAGATCGAGGCCCCCAAGGATGAGCCGGAGATTGTCGAAGCGGAAATCGTGGACGACACAGCCGAAACGGAAGAGCAAAAATAACGCTTTCCCCAGTCAAGGCGCGGTGCTAAAGACCGCGCCGTGGCCGCTGTAGCTCAGATGGTAGAGCACGTCATTCGTAATGATGGGGTCGGGGGTTCGAGTCCCTTCAGCGGCACCACTTCTTTCCACCTCAAGATCCAGTTTCCTGCGCTGTGACAGCCGGTGGTCTGCCTGTTTTTTGGGCATGTACACCGGCTCTTTGTGTTTAGCGATCGTCCACAGCCGTCGTCTGGTTGTTCCTTCGGTCAATGCGTGACTAGCTTACGTGTGGAGGGGTGCAGATGAGTGACGAAACCCAATTCTTCGATGAAATGTTCGGTAGCGGTACGGATGCCCGCGCCCCCTACAAACGGTATTCCGACTGGTTTTCCAACGAAGACCCCAAGGGGCTGATGAAGGAGGCCAAGGAGGCGGAAAGTTTCTTTCGGCGGACGGGCATCACGTTCAACGTCTATGGTCAGGCGGACGCGGAAGAGCGGTTGATCCCGTTCGACATCGTGCCGCGGATCATTTCCGGCAAAGAATGGGCGCGATTGGCCAAAGGGGTCGAACAGCGCGTCCGAGCGATTAATGCCTTCCTTCATGACATTTACCATCGGCAAGAAATTCTCCGTGCGGGACGTGTGCCCAAGGAGCTGATCGCGCGGAACGAGGCCTTTCTGCCATTGATGATGGGGGTCGAACCGCCTGGCGGGATTTACACGCATATCGTTGGCGTCGATCTGGTCCGCACCAGTGAGAACGAGTTCTTTGTGCTGGAGGACAACGCACGGACCCCGTCCGGCGTGTCCTACATGTTGGAAAACCGCGAGATGATGTTGCAGATGTTTCCGGAGCTTTTCGGGAAGATGAAGGTGCAGCCGGTGTCGGGTTATCCTACGGCGCTTCGGTCGTCGCTGGCGGCCACCATGCCGCCCGATCCAAGCCCCGATCAGACGGTGGCGATCCTGACGCCCGGCATTCACAACTCGGCCTATTTCGAACACGCGTTTCTGGCGGATCACATGGGGGTCGAGCTGGTCGAGGGCAGTGATTTGCGCGTGGTCGATGGCCGGATCGCGATGCGGACGACCAAGGGGTACAAGCCCATTGATGTGATCTACCGGCGGGTGGATGACGAATACCTTGATCCGCTGAATTTCAATCCTGACAGCCTGTTGGGTGTGCCTGGCATTTTTGACGTCTACCGCGCTGGGCGCATCACGATTGCCAATGCACCCGGAACGGGGATTGCCGACGACAAGGCGATCTACAGCTACATGCCGGACATCGTTGAGTTCTACACGGGCGAGAAGGCGATCTTGCAGAACGTGCCCACGTGGCGGTGTTCTGATCCCGAGGCGCTGGCCTATGTTCTGGATCATCTGGACGAGTTGGTGGTGAAGGAGGTTCACGGGTCCGGTGGCTACGGGATGCTTGTGGGCCCTGCTGCGTCAAAACGAGAGCTGGCGCAGTTCCGCGCCAAGTTGGAGGCCAAGCCTGAGGGCTATATCGCGCAGCCGACGCTGGCTTTGTCGACGGTGCCGATCCTGACGAAAGCCGGCCTTGCTCCGCGTCATGTGGATTTACGGCCGTTTGCGTTGTTCAGCCCTGAGGGTGTCACGCTGACGCCCGGCGGATTGACGCGGGTGGCGCTGAAGGCGGGGAGCCTTGTGGTCAACTCAAGCCAAGGTGGCGGGACCAAGGACACTTGGGTGCTGGAGGATGACTGATGCTCGGTAAGACTGCAGGAGGTCTGTTCTGGATGTTCCGCTATCTTGAGCGGAGCGAGAATATCGCGCGGTTGATCGAGGCCGGTTTCAGGATTGCCCTGACGCGGCCCGGGTCCGAGGAATGGGCGAGTGTTTTGCGCACAGCGGCTGCGGAGGAGTTATATGTTTCGCAGGTCGGAGAGATCGAACAGGCGCGGGTGATCGATTTTCTGTTGCGTGACCCGAACAACCAATCGTCGGTCATGTCGTCTTTTGCGCAGGCCCGCCAGAACGCGCGGATGGTGCGGACGGCGATCACGCGTGAGGTTTGGGAGGCTGTTAACGATGCCTACATCGCGCTGAAGGCCACCTTGGCCCGCCCTGTTGCAGAACGGGACCTGCCGGATGTTCTGGCGCAGATCCGGCAGCATTCGGCGTTGGTGCGCGGGGCGTTGCACGGGTCGATGTTGCGCAATGACGTGTTCGATTTCTGTCGTTTGGGGACGTTTCTGGAGCGGGCAGACAACACGGCGCGGATTCTGGACGTGAAGTACTACGTGCTGTTGCCGTCGGTCACGCAGGTGGGGTCGTCACTGGACAATGTGCAGTGGGAAACGATCCTGCGGTCCGTGTCGGGCGTAAGGGCTTACAGCTGGCTGAACCCCGGCAAGGCGACACCTATGGGGATCGCGGATTTCCTGATCTTTGATCCGCGCATGCCGCGGAGTCTGCGGTACTCCGTCACCAAAATTCGCAGCAACCTTGATATGCTGGAAACGGATTACGGCATGCGCCGCCCGTGTCACGATACGATTGCTCGGCTGGATCAGTGTCTGACGGATGGGACGATTGAGGCGGTTTTTGAGGAGGGGTTGCACGAGTTTCTGACCGACTGCCTGAAGGAAACCGCGCGTCTTGGTACCGAGATACAAACCGACTTCAATTTCACGGATTGAACGAGATGCGACTGACCATCAATTACACGAGCACATATCAATTTGATGAGCCGGTCCACTACGGTTTGCAGCAGATACGACTGACCCCCAAAAGCCGCATCGGACAAGAGGTGCTGGATTGGGACGTTCGCATTGATCAAGGTCGCGTCGAGACACAATTCTCTGACCATCACGCAAACGAGGTGTCGTTGGTGTCCATTGCGGCTGATGCAATGGCGGTGAAGGTGACGGCGCGGGGCACAGTTGAAACGCAGGATTTGAATGGTGTGGTGGGCCGTCAGAAAGGGTTTGTTCCGCTGTGGCTGTTCCAGCGGTCCACAGATTTGACGCGGGCCTCCCTGAATGTTCGAAACATCGCGAAAGGGCTGAAGGACGCTCATGACGATGATATCGCGCTGCTTCATGCGCTTTCAGAACGTATTTTGTCTGCGGTGCCCTACAGGATTGGCGCGACAGATGCGGCGACGACTGCAGATGGAGCAATCGAAAGCGGGGCGGGCGTCTGTCAGGATCACGCCCATATCTTCATCGCTGCCGCGCGCGCCATGGGCTATCCGGCACGCTATGTGTCGGGGTTTTTGATGATGAACGATACAGACCATCAGGAGGCGACCCATGCTTGGGCGGAAGCCCATATCGACGGGATCGGGTGGGTCGGGTTTGATGTGTCCAACGGGATTTCCCCTGATGATCGATACGTCCGTATCGCGACGGGCTTGGATTACCGCGATGCCGCGCCCATCTCGGGCTTACGGTTTGGCAGCGGTGACGAACGGTTATCGGTGGACCTGATCGTGGCACAGCAGTAAGTCGGTCCAAGAAGGAGCGACCATGACATATTGCGTTGGACTGAAACTGGATCGGGGCATCGTGTTCATGTCGGACACGCGCACGAATGCGGGCGTGGACAACATCAGTGTCTTTCGGAAGATGTTTCATTGGGAGACCGAGGGCGAGCGCTGCATCACCATCATGACGGCGGGCAATCTTGGCACGACACAAGCGGTCATCAGCCTGCTGAACGAACGGGCGTTGCCTGCGGACGAACGCGGATCCCCTTCCATCCTTGAGGCGCCGTCGATGTATCAGGTCGCCAAGCTGGTGGGCGATACACTGCGCGAGGTGATCCGAGATCAGGCCGAAGGAGACGGCCAAGCTGCCGAGGCGCAGTTTTCCGCGACCCTGATTGTAGGTGGTCAGGTCAAAGGCGGAGAGCCGCGGTTGTTTCTGGTCTACCCTGAAGGAAACTTTGTCGAGGCGGGGGATGAGACCCCGTTCTTCCAGATCGGCGAAACGAAATACGGAAAGCCGATTATCGTTCGCGCCTTCGCGCCGGACATGTCCTTTGAGGACGCGATCAAGGTCACGATGTTGAGCTTCGATTCGACGCTGAAGGCAAACCTGTCCGTGGGGCTGCCACTTGATCTGCACGTCTATGAGGCGGACAGTTTCAAGGTTGGCCAGACGCGGCGCATTGAACAAGGGGACGCATATTTTGCCGCCCTTTCAGATGGATGGGGTGAAGCCCTGAAGTCTGCGGTACAAAGCCTGCCGCCCTATTCACTGGACCGGACATAGGGTTTATTTTGACTGGTGGTCAAAAAACACTCTTGTCAGAGCGATAGGTTTCGACGCACATAGACGGCAGATGACGTCGGGAGAACCAGCGTAAGCTGGTGCCGAAGGAGCAACCGCCCCGGAAACTCTCAGGCCACCGGACCGACGACATCGTAACACTCTGGAGAGAGGCACGGGACCGTGTCCGCCGAAGGGATAACAATCTCAGGCAAAGGGACAGAGGGGGCATCACGCGTAGCGGTTTGACTGCTGCGTTCAGGTGGTGCCGCATGATCCAGACAGGAAAGCGGCCAAGGCAAAAAGGGGCCGCATATGTCCGATCTGGCGCAGACGCCACTCTATGATCTTCACGTTGAATTGGGGGCCAAGATGGTCCCGTTTGCGGGCTATTCGATGCCCGTCCAATACGCGGCTGGTGTGATGCAGGAACATCTGCACACCCGCGCCAAGGCCGGTCTGTTTGACGTCAGCCACATGGGGCAGGTCATCGTAAAGGGTGCGGATTATGCGGCCACTGCTGCTGCGCTAGAGACGCTTATGCCCGTGAACATCGCCGGATTGGGCGAGGGGCGGCAGCGGTATGGCGTCTTCACCAATGACCGTGGTGGCATCAAGGACGATCTGATGTTCGCCAATCGGGGCGACCATATTTTCGTCGTGGTCAACGCGGCCTGTAAGGTCAGTGATCTGGCGCATTTGCGAACTCTGGACGGTGTTGACGTGACCGAGATCACCGACCGCGCGCTTCTCGCGTTGCAGGGCCCTGCATCCGAGGGCGTGTTGGCGGCGATGGACCCGCGTGCAGCAGATATGCGGTTCATGGATGTGGCCGATCTGGTGCTGAACGGGGCCGATTGCTGGGTGTCCCGTTCCGGCTACACCGGTGAGGACGGCTATGAGATTTCGGTGCCGGCGGATCAGGCCGAGGGCTTGGCGCGCGCGCTTCTGGCTCATGATGATGTTGAGCCGATTGGGTTAGGTGCGCGGGACAGCCTG
>JAHDFG010000133.1 GCA_020628265.1 Pseudooctadecabacter sp.
CCGCAGGTGCAGGGTCGTTGCAGCAGGTCGTGAACGCCGCGATGGGCAACAAGGACCGCATGGCCCACATGCGGGAATTCTTCGAAGGCGTCGGACACGCGGACACAGCGGGTGTCTGGGAAGGCGACCCGAACCTGCGGCCGGAGTTCCGCGCAACGAACCTCAAGAAACTTGAACGCGCGGCCAAGGCCGCCAAAGCGGCGGAGATGATCTAGTGCGGTATTTTGGAATAAAATCCGCACAGCGCGAGGCAGCGTTTGGACTTGTCCAAACGCGTTCGCGCCCCGTTACGAGGGGGGTGCTGCAGTGCTGATCCAAGATCATGATCGGGCCGGGGGCTACTGGGGCGCGGTATATGCGTTCTGCGCGGTGAAGGGCCTGCAGTGCGTCATCGACGGACCGGTGGGCTGCGAGAACCTGCCGGTGACATCTGTGCTGCATTACACCGATGCCTTACCACCCCATGAGTTGCCCATCGTGGTCACAGGATTGGGCGAAGAAGAATTGGGCCGCGACGGGACCGAGGGCGCGATGAAGCGTGCTTGGGGGACCCTTGATCCGGCATTACCTGCTGTTGTTGTGACCGGCTCCATCGCCGAGATGATCGGTGGCGGTGTGACCCCCATGGGCACCAATATTCAACGCTTCCTCCCTCGGACGATTGATGAGGACCAATGGGAAGCCGCGGACCGCGCCATGACTTGGGTCTTTACCGAGTTCGGGATGACCAAAGGCCGGATGCCGAAAGAGGCGAAACGGGAAGAGGATGCCGCCCCGCGTGTGAACATCCTTGGGCCGATGTACGGCACGTTCAACATGCCGTCCGATCTGGCTGAGATCCGGCGTCTGGTCGAAGGGATCGGGGCCGAGGTCAATATGGTCATGCCGCTGGGCAGCCATGTGGCCGAGATGAGGAACCTCGTGAATGCGGATGTGAACATCTGCATGTATCGCGAGTTCGGGCGCGGCCTGTGTGAGGTGCTGGGCAAGCCGTACCTTCAGGCCCCCATCGGCATCGACAGCACGACCAAATTCTTGCGCACCTTGGGCGAGATGCTGGGTCTTGACCCTGAGCCGTTCATCGAACGGGAAAAGCATTCGACAATCAAACCGGTCTGGGATTTGTGGCGGTCTGTAACGCAGGATTTCTTTGCCACCGCGTCCTTCGCGGTCGTTGCGAACGAGACCTATGCGCGGGGCCTGCGGAAGTTCCTTGAGGATGATCTGGGCCTGCCATGCGGCTTCGCGGTTGCGCGGACAGCGGGGGCCAAGACGAACAACGACGAAGTGCGCGCCCTGATGGGCCAGAAACGCCCGTTGGTCGTGTTCGGGTCGATCAATGAAAAGATGTATCTGGCCGAGATGAAAGCAGGGCACGGACCGTCGCCTGCGTTCATTCCAGCCAGCTTCCCCGGTGCTGCGATCCGGCGAGCAACCGGTACGCCGTTTATGGGATACGCCGGTGCGACCTACGTCGTGCAGGAGGTCTGCAACGGCCTGTTTGACGCGCTCTTCCACATCCTGCCGCTTGGGTCGGACATGGACGCCGCCGAAGCAACACCCACGACCCTTCGCCGTGATTTCCCGTGGGATGAAGATGCTGCGCGCGCGCTTGACGAGATCGTCGCGACCCACCCGATCCTGACCCGAATTTCTGCGGCCCGCACCTTGCGCGACGCTGCCGAGAAAGCCGCCCTTGAAGAGGGCGCAGAACGTGTCGTGCTGGAAACAGTGCGCAAGTTGCAACCCGAAAAGGGAGGAGCATAAGCGATGACCGACTTCACGACCGACACCCCGATTGAGGTGAAACAGAGCCGAAATGCCCGCGCTGCGAAGCGCGAATATGGTGCCTATTTCGCGGTGATCTTCTTTGCCTGCCTGCCGCTGGCCCTGTTCACATGGGCGCTGTTCGCCCTGCGCAATTTCCGCCTGCCTGAGAAAGACCCGGTGCAAACCGCGTGGTCCCAGGCCGGCATCATAACACCGATGATCTTCCAGAGATGATCGTACGCGTGATCCAGTTTGCGCCCCTTTTGGGGCGACCCAGTTTGCCAACCCGTCAGGGAAGGTGAAGGAGGGCGGGGGATGAGCCCCCGTCGTAGCCCAGCCGCGGGGGGTCCGCGGCGTCAGTAATGTAGGAGTTTTTACATGGCTGATAAATCTGATCTGTCCTTCACAGGTCTCACTGATGAGCAGGCCCAGGAGCTGCACGCAGTGTACATGAGTGGCTTCACACTGTTCGCAGTTGTGGCGATCGTTGCTCACGTCCTGACGTACATCAAGCTTCCTTGGTTCGCTTGGTAAAGGAGTCCTAAGCAATGGCACAGTTTTACAAAATCTGGCTGGTTTTCGACCCGCGCCGCGTCTTCGTGGCTCAGGGCGTTTTCCTGTTCCTGCTGGCTGCGATGATTCACCTCGTCCTGCTCAGCAATCCGGAAACCAACTGGTTCTCCCTTGCCTTCGGCGCAGAGTAACCGGCTGACAGCCTAAACAAGACAGTCACGGGCGGGCGCGCCTGCCCGTGGCAAACGAACCGACAGAACCGGCGACATGCCCGTTACAGGACCATGCCGCATTTAAAGGAGTTTGAAGATGGCTCAGCTCAGCTTCGAAAGAAAATACCGCGTCCGAGGCGGGACGCTGGTCGGCGGTGATCTGTTCGACTTCTGGGTGGGTCCATTTTATGTGGGCTTCTTCGGGGTCACGACATTTTTCTTCGCCGCCCTCGGCACGATCCTCATCTTTTACGGCGCGGCCCTTGGGGACACATGGAATCCATGGCTGATCTCCATCAATCCGCCGTCGCTTGACTACGGCCTGAGTATGGCCCCGCTGGCTGAAGGGGGCTTGTGGCAGATCATCACGATTTGCGCGATCGGTGCCTTTGTCAGCTGGATGCTGCGAGAGGTCGAGATTTGCCGCAAACTTGGCATGGGGTATCACGTGCCCTTTGCATTCGGCGTGGCGATCCTGGCCTATGTGACGCTGGTGGTGATCCGCCCCGTCCTGATGGGCGCTTGGGGGCATGGCTTCCCCTACGGGATCTGGTCCCACCTCGATTGGGTGAACAACGTGGGCTACGCCTACGGTAACTTCCACTACAACCCCGCGCATATGATCGCGATCACGTTCTTCTTTACGAACTGCCTCGCGCTCGCCCTGCACGGATCATTGGTGCTGTCCGCGGTAAACCCGCAGAAGGGCACCGAAGTGAAATCCCCTGATCACGAAGACACGTATTTCCGCGACCTCATCGGTTATTCGATCGGGCCGCTCGGCATCCACCGCCTTGGCCTGTTCCTCGCGCTGAATGCCGGTCTGTGGAGTGCGATCTGCATCGTGATCTCCGGCACGGTCTGGTTCGATGAATGGATCGTCTGGTGGTACGGCTGGGTAGACCTGCCGCTTTGGGTTGACCTTGAAGGAGGCGTCAATGGCTGAGTATCAGAACATCTTCACTCAGGTGCAGGTCGCTGGACCGCCTGAAATGGGCATGGCCGGAAACGGCAAGCCCGCCGAGGAACGAACGACCAACGCACGCATGTCAAAGCTGCTTGGGTGGTTCGGCAACGCACAGCTTGGCCCCGTTCACCTTGGACCGTTTGGCGTCGTGTCCCTCGCCACCGGCTTTGCCTGGTTCTTTATCGTGGGCATGTCGTTCTGGGCACAGGCGGGGTACTCGCCGGGTGTGTTCATGCGGGACCTGTTCTGGTTCGCGCTTGAGCCGCCAGCACCGCAGTACGGCCTTGGCTTTGCACCGCTGAACGAGGGCGGATGGTGGCTGATCGCCAGCTTCTTCCTGCTAGTCAGCGTCTGCAGCTGGTGGATCAGAACCTACCTGCGGGCCGAAGAGTTGGGCATGGGCAAACATGTGGCATGGGCCTTCGCGTCTGCCATCTGGCTGTTCCTTGTCTTGGGTCTGTTCCGCCCCATCCTGATGGGATCCTGGAGCGAGGCAGTGCCCTACGGCATCTTCCCGCACCTTGATTGGACGAACCTGTTCTCCATCACCTACGGCAACCTGTTCTACAACCCGTTCCACGCGCTTTCGATTGTGTTCCTCTATGGCTCGGCCCTGCTGTTCGCCATGCACGGGGCGACGATCCTCGCCGTTAGCCGCTTTGGCGGTGAGCGGGAGATCGAACAGATCGTGGACCGCGGGACGGCCTCTGAACGGGCGGCGCTCTTCTGGCGCTGGACCATGGGCTTCAACGCCACGATGGAAGGCATCCACCGCTGGGCGTGGTGGTTCGCAGTTCTGACCACGCTAACTGGCGGTATCGGAATCCTGCTGACAGGCACAGTTGTCGACAACTGGTTCGCCTGGGCGCAGGACCACGGCTACGCCCGCTAGGACAAGGAGAGAAAACCATGAGCGATCAAGACGACTATCTCCGCACTGGCAACCGTGATTTCCGCCTGACGGCGGACATCACAGCCCTGATGCTGAAGGGGGCCGGTTATGCCGCACTCTTCTGCCTCGTGATCGGGATTGCCTACGCGGTTCTTGTCGGGATTGCCGGCCTGCTGCCGGAAGACAGCAAGTTTGCACCTGACCCAACGCCTGTCTCGATGATGATCGAGGACGTTCAGGACGTTGCACAAGTTTGAGGGAGTTGGCGGGGTTAGCCTCGCCCACCTCTGCCGAAGTTCGGCCCCTGTTCCCTGGGTCTGAACGCTAGGGTCCCCCTTCCCGGGGGCGCCTTGGTTCCCTTCCTGTTGGCTACAGGAAACCGGTGCTGCGGGGCCCACGCCCTGCAGCACCACATCGGGGAACATCCGGCGGACCGCGCCACGGTTCTGCGAAGACAGGGGAGCGAAAACCATGACCGACCGTCCGAATACACCCACGCTTGACCGTGTGACGTTGCCGTCCGACCTGAAGGGGTTGAGCGACCGTGAGCTTGCCGCTTTGGCCGATGAGTTGCGGGCCGAGGTGGTTTCTGCGGTATCCGAGACGGGCGGCCATCTGGGATCGTCCTTGGGTGTGGTTGAGCTGACGGTTGCCCTTCATGCGGTGTTCAACACCCCGCACGACAAAATTGTCTGGGACGTGGGCCATCAGTGCTACCCGCACAAGGTTCTGACAGGGCGGCGGGACCGCATCCGCACACTGCGCCAAGAGGGCGGTTTGAGTGGTTTCACCAAACGCGCCGAGAGTGAGTACGACCCGTTTGGCGCGGCGCATTCCTCCACATCCATTTCGGCTGCCTTGGGGTTTGCGACGGGCCGCGATTTGGGGCAGCCGACTGGCGATGCGATTGCCGTCATCGGGGACGGGTCGATCAGTGCTGGCATGGCCTATGAGGCGATGAACAACGCAGGGGCCGAGGGGCGCCGCATGTTTGTCATTCTCAACGACAACGAAATGTCCATCGCCCCGCCCGTCGGCGCGATGTCGAAGTACCTAAGCAGTCTCTATTCCAGCCCAATGGGCGATATGCACAAGATGGCAGAGGGGTTTGAGGCCGCTTTGCCCGGGCCCTTGCGGGACCACGCCCGCCGCGCGCGTCAGCTGGTGACCGGTCTGTCCGGCGGTGCTGGGACGCTGTTTGAGGAGCTGGGGTTCCAATACATCGGGCCGATTGACGGGCATGACATGGACCAACTCCTGACGGTGCTGCGCACGGCCAAGGTGCGTGCGACGGGGCCGGTGCTGATCCACGCCTGCACGGTCAAGGGCAAGGGCTATGGCCCCGCTGAAGGGTCGGACGACAAGTACCACGGTGTGGCCAAGTTTGATGTGGCTACAGGCACGCAGAAGAAATCCCGTCCGAATGCCCCCAGTTACACCAAGGTCTTTGGTGAGACGCTGGTCAAAGAAGCGGGGGATGACCCGCGCATTGTCGGGATCACTGCTGCGATGCCGTCCGGCACTGGGATCGACATTTTCGGCAAAGCATTCCCGAAGCGGACGTTTGATGTGGGCATCGCAGAACAACATGCGGTGACCTTTGCGGCCGGTCTGGCGGCATCGGGGATGAAACCGTTTTGCGCGATCTACAGCAGCTTCCTGCAGCG
>JAHDFG010000134.1:0-3909 GCA_020628265.1 Pseudooctadecabacter sp.
CCGCCAAACCGCTTGGACGACCCCGATCCAGAGGACACAGCAACCGCGCCACGGCTTGCGACGTCGTCGGTTGAGAGCTTCACCGGCTTCTTTGGCTCCAAAATATCCCCGCCGGAGGCATCCGACATCTCAGCCGCCGCAGCGTAATAATTGACGCGCCGCACCTCAGCCGGATCGCGGCCCAGAGTGTGGGCCACATGATCCATCACCCGCTCGATCCCCAGCATCCCCTGCGGGCCGCCAAAGCCGCGGAAAGCGGTTGCGCTTTGCATGTTGGTGCGCAGCCGGTGGGAGGTGATACGGGCGGCCGGCAACAAATAGGCGTTGTCCGCGTGTAGCATCGCGCGATCCGCAACGGGCAGGGACAAATCCTGTGCCCAGCCGCAACGGGTGTAATGGGTGAAGTCGACGCCGGTGAGCCGGCCATCGTTCTCAAAACCCACATCATACTCAATCCGGAAATCGTGCCGCTTGCCGGTGATCATCATGTCATCGTCGCGGTCATAGCGCATCTTGCAGGGCCGGCCTGTCGCGCGGGCCAACACGGCGCAGGCCACCGCCAGCGCGTTCCCCTGACTTTCCTTGCCGCCAAAGCCACCGCCCATGCGCCGGATCTCAACACGGACCCCGTGCATCGGCACGCCGATGGCCTCTGCCACCTTGTGCTGGATTTCGGTCGGGTGCTGGGTGGAGCTTTGCACCACCATATCGCCGCCTTCTTGCGGCAGGGTGAGGGCCGCTTGCCCCTCCAGATAGAAATGCTCCTGACCGCCCATTTCAACGCGCCCGGAAAGACGGTGGGGGGCGGATGCCAGGGCTGCGTCCACGTCACCCTTGGTGTAGATACGCGGTCCGTCCTCGAACCGCGCGTGGGCGGCCAATGCGTCTTCGATTGTCAGGATCGGTGTGGTTTCGCTGTACTCCACCTCACCCAGACGCGCCGCGATTCGTGCGGCGCGATGAGTGGTCGCAGCGACCACGAAGAGCGGCTGACCAAGGTAGTGAACCGCGCCGTCGCTCAACAGCGGCTCGTCATGCGCCGATGGAGATACATCGTTGGCGAAAGGCAAATCCGCGGCCGTCAGGACGGCGACCACCCCTGGCGCGCTCTTCACCTTTTCAAGGTTCATCGCCGTCACGGAGCCTGCAGCAATCGCGCTGACGCCGAAGGCGAGGTGCAGGGTTCCGGTTGGTGTCGGAATATCATCCACGTAACGCGCGCTGCCTGTGACATGCAGGTTGGCGGCATCATGGGGAAGGGGCTTTGCAACGCTCATGGCTGGACCTCCAGCACATTGGTCGCTGATCCGGTCAGGTCCGAATAGTACCGGCGGAGTTGACCTTGGGCGGCCTGCATCCGGTAAGAGGCCGAAGCCCGCATGTCGGACAGGGGGGTGAAGTCCTCCTCAAGCGCAAAAGCTGCAGCCTGAATAGTTTCGAACGACCAAGGTCGTCCGACCAGCGCCGCTTCTGCCCGCGCGGCGCGTTTCGGCGTCCCCGCCATCCCGCCAAAGGCAATACGGGCTGCGATGACCCGACCGTCTTCGATTGTGACGTTGAACGCCCCGCAAACGGCTGAGATATCCTGATCGAACCGCTTGCTGAGTTTGTAGCACCGCAGGGCGGGGGCGGATTTTGGCAGGCTCACGGCTTCGACGAATTCACCAGGGTTGCGGTCCTGTTTGCCGTAGTCGATGAAGAAGTCTTCGAGCAGCAGGTCGCGGGTCTCGTTGCCGCGACGCAGGTGCAACGTCGCACCAAGGGCAATGAGTGCTGGCGGGTTGTCCCCGATCGGCGAGCCATTGGCGATGTTGCCGCCGATGGTCGCCGCGTTGCGGACCTGATCGGACCCGTAGCGCCGGATCAGCTCCGCGTAGGAGGGATGGTGGGGCTGCACGGCGATCATGACGTCAGTCATCGTGACGCCCGCACCGATGCGTAAGCGTTCTTCGGTCTCGACGATCTGTTGCAACTCGGTGCAGCGGTTCAGAAAAGCCACGTCGCCCAAATCGCGGAAGTTCTTAGTGACCCAGAGGCCCACATCTGTCGCGCCCGCGATCAAGGTGCCGTCTGGGTGGGCGATGCACCAATTCCCGAGGTCTTCTATAGTTTCAGGGGCCGCTGGGGGCGCTGCCCCCGTCTCCTGCGGAGCCTCCCCCGGAGTTTTCGGGGTCAGAAGAAGAGGGACGTCGCGCATGTGGTCGGGGACCGGTGCGGCTTCGGCAGCCTCGGCCGCGCGCACGATGGGGGTGTAGCCGGTGCAGCGACACAGGTTGCCTGCCAGCACATCGTTGTGGTCGGTCCGGCCGTTCAGGTGGGCTGTGGCCATCGACACCACGAAACCCGGTGTGCAGAAGCCGCATTGCGACCCATGGTGGTCCACCATCGCCTGTTGGACGGGATGGAGTGTGCCGTCGGGTGCGGCGATCCCTTCAACGGTGCGCACCGCCTTGCCCTGCAGTTGCGGCAGGAACAGGATACAGGCGTTCAGGGCGCGGGCGCCTTTGTCGTCTGTCACCATGACCGAACAGGCCCCGCAATCGCCTTCGTTGCAACCTTCCTTGGTGCCTGTCAGCCCGCGTTCTTCACGAAGCCAGTCCAAAAGGGTTTGGGTCGGGTGGCACGCCACCTCAACGGTCTCTCCGTTCAGAAGAAACGTCACATGCATGTTAAAGCCCGCCGCGGTACCAGCCTTGGGTTCTGACGCACGACCGATGCGGCGTAGGTCGCGCGTCCCCTGTTGGTTGGCCCATGAAAGCGGGGTCGGACCCAAATGGCAAGGGGGTCAGAGGGACGCGGCCAAATCTGCCAGTTGATCAGCCGCGGCACCCCAGCCGGTCTCGAACCCCATGGCGGCATGGGCCGCGCGGGCGGCGTCATCGGCATGCAGGGCGGTGGCGGTGTAGCGAGTGCCACCGTTTTCGAGAGCGGAAAGCTCGAATTTGGCGGTGAAATGGAACTGGCCTTCGTCCGGTGCGGGATTCGGTCCGAACCCGGGCGCGAGGGCAGACGTCCAGACCAGGCGTACCTCCGGTTCAGCCACAAGGATGCACCCCGCGCCACCATCCATTTCGCCCATGCCCGGGACATGCATGACCACGTGAAAAGTGCCGCCGGGGGTCGGTTCGAGGTCGGCCTTTGTGACCGTGACAGGGGCGGGCGCGAACCAGCGGGCCAGAAGATCCGCATCGGTCAGGCAGCGCCAGACGGTTTCAAGCTTGGCGTCGATGTCGCGGGAGAGGGTGAGCGTCAGGTCGGTCATGATGCCTCCTTTGCGGCGAGTGTGTCGAGCTTCGCCAATCCGCCGTCCCAACCGGCGCGGAATTCGGCGATCATTTCGGGGCCGACGAAGGAGACCACGGCCACAGTGATGGCCGCGTCACATCCCGTATCGGTGTCCGCAAGCGTGTAGGTCACAAGGCCCATGCCGAGGGTCATGCCGCCCGCTTCGATCTGTTCGGTGTAGGTGACGGTCGCGGGTGCGTCGATGTTGTACCAGCGGGTCGTGACCTCGAACTCGGGGTTGTCTTTGGGCCCGCAGCGGTGGCGTTCCACGCCGCCGATGGTGAAGTCTGAGGACAACATTTCAAGCGTCTGGTTATCGTCCGGTGCGCCCCAGATTTCGCGATACTCGGAGGCTGTCATCAAGGTGAACATGCGGTCGGCGGACAGAGGAAAGCTGCGGTCGAAAGTGAATGTATCGGTGGTCATCTAGGAGCTCCTGTCAATTTTCTCGGCCAGCGCGGAGAGCCGGTCCATCCGGCCCTCCCAGACGCGGCGCTGCCATTCCAGCCAGCCTTGCACCTCCATCAGGGGGGCGGCTTCGATGTGGCAGGTGCGCACGCGGCCTTTTTTGACGGACCGCACCAGCCCGCAGTCCTCAAGCACCTTGAGGTGACGCATGAACGT
>JAHDFG010000134.1:4009-5985 GCA_020628265.1 Pseudooctadecabacter sp.
CTGCCGCTGGTGGCGACCAATGACGTCTATTTCCCGCAATCGAAGATTTACGAGGCCCATGACGCGCTGATCTGCATCGCAGAAGGCGCATATGTGGACCAGAACGAGCCGCGCCGCCGTCTGACGCCGCAGCACTATTTCAAATCTCAGGAAGAGATGGTGACGCTTTTTGCTGATCTGCCTGAGGCTATCGCAAACACCGTCGAGATCGCAAAACGCTGTGCCTTCAAGGCCTACAAACGCGACCCGATCCTGCCGAAGTTTGCCGATGACGAAGTTGTCGAACTGCGCCGTCAGGCCAACGAGGGTCTGCAGGAACGTCTGAAGGTCATCCCCCACGCGGTGAGTGTGGAAGAGTATCAGGAGCGGCTGGATTTCGAGCTTGATATCATCGAAGGCATGGGGTTCCCGGGCTACTTTCTGATCGTTGCGGACTTCATCAAGTGGGGCAAGGATCAGGGCATTCCGGTGGGGCCGGGGCGGGGGTCTGGTGCGGGCAGTCTCGTTGCCTATGCGCTGACGATCACCGACCTTGATCCGCTGCGCTATTCGCTGCTGTTCGAACGCTTCCTGAACCCCGAGCGTGTGTCGATGCCCGACTTCGACATCGACTTTTGCATGGACCGCCGCGAAGAGGTGATCCGCTACGTTCAGGAAAAATACGGCCGCGACAAGGTGGGGCAGATCATCACCTTTGGTGCGCTGTTGTCCAAGGCCGCCGTGCGTGACGTGGGCCGCGTGTTGCAACTGCCTTACGGGCAGGTCGACAAACTGTCGAAGATGATCCCTGTTGAAGGGGTGAAGCCCGTCAGCATTGAAAAGGCGCTGGCCGATGAGCCGCGACTGCGCGAGGCCGCCAATGCCGAAGAGGTCGTGGACCGGTTGTTGACCTATGGCCAGCAGATCGAAGGGCTGTTGCGCAACGCATCGACCCACGCAGCGGGTGTTGTGATTGGGGACCGGCCGCTGGATGCTCTGGTGCCTTTGTACCAAGATCCACGGTCGGATATGCCAGCGACCCAGTTCAACATGAAATGGGTGGAGCAGGCGGGGCTGGTGAAGTTCGACTTCCTTGGCCTGAAGACGCTGACTGTTATTCAGAACGCCGTGGACCTGATCCTGAAATCGGGCCGCGACATTCACATCGCGGCGGACGGGACCCAGCTTTATGAGCCCGCCGAGGGGGCGGTGAACGAGATCAACGCGATCCCGCTGGATGATGAGGCGTCCTACAAACTCTATGCTGCGGCCAAGACGGTCGCCGTGTTCCAGGTGGAATCCAGTGGCATGATGGATGCGCTGCGGCGCATGAAGCCGGACTGCATCGAGGACATCATCGCACTTGTGGCGCTTTATCGTCCGGGCCCGATGGAGAACATCCCGAAGTTCTGCGAGGTCAAGAACGGCATCAGCGACCGTGACACGTTGCATCCGTCGATTGACCATATTCTGGACGAGACGCAGGGCATCATCGTTTATCAGGAACAGGTGATGCAGATCGCCCAAGAGATGGCGGGCTACAGCCTTGGCGGCGCTGACCTGTTGCGCCGCGCGATGGGTAAGAAAATTCAGGAGGCGATGGACGCGGAACGCCCGAAATTCATCGCAGGCGCCAAGGAGAACGGCGTTGATGACAAGAAGGCGATGGAGGTCTGGAACCTTCTGGACAAGTTCGCCAACTACGGCTTCAACAAGTCCCACGCGGCCGCTTATGCCGTGGTCAGCTATCAAACCGCATGGCTGAAGGCGAACCATCCGGTTGAGTTCATGGCCGGTGTGATGAACTGCGATATCCATTTGACGGACAAGCTGGCGGTTTATTTCCAAGAGGTGAAGAAGGGGCTTGAGCTGCCTTGGAAAGCGCCTTGTGTGAATACGTCGATGGCGACGTTTGATGTGCAGGACGGGACGTTGGTGTACGGCCTTGGTGCATTGAAGAACGTGGGCGTGGAGGCGATGAACCTGATCGTTGAGGC
>JAHDFG010000135.1 GCA_020628265.1 Pseudooctadecabacter sp.
GTCTCACCGGGGCCGAACATCATGGGCCAACCGGACACATCATGACCACCTGGGGCCGCGATCCGCGCCATAGACCGGCGCAGGGGGGTCACGCCGAGCGGCTTGATCCCTGCCATAACGGCCACCTCGTCGACCCATGCGCCTGCCGCGTTCACCACCGCGCGGGCCTCAATCCGATCGTCCCCCACAGACACCACCCAATGGTCGCTGTCGCGGGCTACTCCAGTCACCTTGGCCGAGGTCCGAACCTCCCCGCCGGCGGCACGGACATCCCGAGCGAAATCCTGCACCAGTTTGTCCGTGTCCAGATCCCAAGCCTCAGAATGATGCCCGACCCGAGTGATACTGTCGTTCAACACCGGAACCAGATCGCGACCCTCTGACACGCTGATTTCTTCCATCCGCATGCTGACCAGATCGTCGGCAAAGGCAGCGTCGGTCTCGGCGGTGCCGATCAACATCAACCCCCGCGGACTGACAACGCCGCCGTGCGCCGTAAAATGGTAGTCGCGGCTGGCCTCGTTCAGGGCGATTGTCGAGGGCAGGCCGTAGCTTTCCTCGAACATGGCAGCCGACCGGCCAGAGGCGTGATAGGCCAGCGCGTTTTCCCTTTCCAGAACGCACACAGTTCCCATTTCCGACAGCCTTGCAGCAACAGACGTGCCCGCAATTCCCCCGCCGATCACGCAGAAATCAAACATGCTCTTGTACCCCTGCTCGTTGACTTGTGCGCACCGTAACTTTCGTGTCCTTGCTTGGAAAGAGCCCCAACCGCTAACCATTCCTTAGCGGTCGGTGGCTAAGCAATGGCGCAAGTTGCTATAGGGGACGCGCGTCGTGTTTGGGGTGTTTCAACGTATTCTTGAAGGGTCGCACAGGCTACTGCGGCTTGAGGATATCGAGGTTTCTCAACTTCCAAAGGGGCAGGCCGATCGCCTGCGCAGGGCACAGATTCGCGGTGCCATCGAACAGATGCGTGTCTTTGTTGCGGGCAACACGTTCTTTGCGCCTGTTCTGTCATTTCAGGCGTGGAATACAGGCATCAACGCCGTGGTGGTGCTTTGGACCGCTTTGATGCTGGCATTTTCTTGGTGGCTGTTTTTTCAGTGGACCAAATCCTACCAGACCAAGGGCAGCGCAGCCGACATGCAGCGCTTTGTCAATGAAACAAAACTCAACGCCTTCCTGTGGGGGCTGGGGTTCATACTGTTTTACCCCTTTGTCAGCGGGGATCAGAAGACGATCATTCTGACGGTGATAACGGGCAGCCTTGCTCTGGGGACCGTTGGTTTTGCACAGGCACCGCGGGCATCGGTCTGGTATTTGGGCATTTCGACGTTGGTCCTTGTCTCGGTGACACTGACCAGCGGGATTTTGCGGCAAAGCTCGATGGATTATCTGCTGTCATTCCTTGCACTGGTGGCTGGGGGGGCGATCTTCAACGTGGTTCTTGAACACGCGCGCGCCCAGATGCATGCGTTCAAAGCGCATGAGGACGTGATCCAGAAATCCGAAGTCATCGATCTTCTGTTGAAGGACTACGAACAGCAAAGTGTCGAATGGATATGGCGGACGGATGCGGCGGGGCGCATCGTGACCTGTCCAGACGGAATTCGTGAGATGTTCGGCGACGGGGCCAGACGGATCGAAGGGACGCGCATGATTGATGCGCTGACCCGGTCTTGCACCGGTCAGGGCAAACGGGAACTGGCCCGTGCAGCGCAAGCACTCGAAGCGCGTCAGGATTTCCATGACGTTGTTCTGCCGCTGTGTCAGGGACAGGATGGGCAAACCCGTTGGATCATGATGCGCGGTCGCCCCCAATATGAACAGGGCCGCTTTGCTGGGTTTCGGGGCATTTTTGCGGACACGACCGTAAGGGTCGAAGCCCAAAGGCAAGTCGCCTTTCTGGCTGAGAATGATCCCCTCACCGGTACGGCCAACCGTAACACCATCCAGGCCCGACTTGACGCCCTTCGCCCTGATCGGGACCGCGCAATGGCCTATCTGATCGACCTCGACGGGTTCAAACAGGTCAATGACAGTTACGGGCACGCCACGGGGGACGAGTTGCTGCGTCATGTCGCAAACCGCCTGACCGAGATTGTGGGGGATCGGGGCCTCGTCGCCCGTCTGGGCGGTGACGAATTCTTTGTTCTGATTGAAGATGTGAACGCGCTGGACCGTTTCAACGAAGACTGCCTCATCGATCAGTTTCTTGCCTCGCTTTCGCGCCCCTTTGCGATCAATCCCTATGACATCGCCTTGTCCGGATCTATCGGCACTGCCCGTTTCCCCGAGGATACGAAGGAGGGGGAGGCGCTGCTGAACCTCGCTGATCTTGCGCTCTATTCAGCCAAGAAGGGTGGGCGGAACCGATGTGTCGCCTTTATCCACAAAATGCAGACGGGTCTGCAAAAACGCATGATGCTGACCGACCGTCTGCGGCAGGCAGTGAAACAGAATGAAATCCAGCCTTACTACCAACCCCAATATGACAGCCAAACACGGGAACTGGTCGGGTTTGAGGCTTTGGCCCGGTGGAGCGATCCGGACCTTGGCATCGTCGGGCCGGACATCTTCATTCCCATCGCTGAAGAGACTGGGTTGATCCACGAGATCGGGGAAAGCCTCTTGCGCCGCGCCTGTGCCGATGCCCTGTCATGGTCGATGCTGAACGGGTCAGGCAGGCCGCTTAGACTGTCGGTCAATGCCTCACCGGTGCAGGTCCAGCGCGGCCGCTTGGTCGAAATGGTGGGGACCGTACTGGCGCAAACGGGTTTGCCCGCCCACCAGCTTGAGATTGAAGTCACCGAAAGCACCCTGATTGAAGATATGTCCGGAACCTGCCAAACCCTAAGCGATCTTGCGGCCCTCGGGGTTTCTGTGGCGCTGGACGACTTCGGGACAGGCTACTCTTCCCTCAGCTACCTGCGCGCCTTGCCTCTGCATCGCTTGAAGATTGACCGGTCGTTCATCAAGGATCTCGATCAGGACCATGAGGCTGTCTCGGTGGTGCAGACCATCATTGATCTGTGTATCCGGCTGGAGCTGGACGTGGTAGCCGAAGGGATCGAAACTGAAGCGGCCGCCCAGCTTTTGGCCGAGATGAAATGTGGCACCCTGCAGGGCTACTATTTCTCGCGACCCTTGCCGGCCCACGACATCCGTCAGCTGATCAAGGATACCCACAGCTCGGTCGCCTGACCCCGAAATACGGGTGCGCAATGAAAAAGCCCGCCGAAACCGGCGGGCCTTCCCGTTTTCGCATCAAAGGTCTCTTACTGGGGCACTTCTGCCGTCAGACCTTCGACGTAGAAGTTCATGCCAGCGATGCCGTCATCGCCAAAATCGGCAGCGACTTCGCCTTCAGCCAGCCAGACGGACCCGTCCTGCTTGTTGATCGGGCCGGTGAACGGGTGATACTCGCCCGCCGTGATGGCAGCGATCATCGCCTCGGCAGAGGCTTTCACGTCCGCAGGCACCGCATCGGTGATCTCACCGATCTCAACCATGCCGGTGTCCATGCCGTCCCAGCGGCTGGAGGTTTCCCATGTGCCATCGATCACGGCCTGCGTGCGTTCGATGTAGTAGGGGGCCCAGTTGTCGATGATCGACGACACCCGCGGCAACGGCGCGAACTCGATCATGTCGGACGCCTGACCGAAGGTGTAGATGTTGGCCCCACCTTCGTTCGCAGCAGCCGCCGCCGCCTGAGGTGCGGTGGAATCAGTGTGCTGCAAGATCACGTCCGCGCCTTGGTCGATCAGCGTCGCCGCTGCCTCGGCCTCTTTGGCGGGATCAAACCATGTGTAGGCCCAGATGATTTTGAACTCGATATCGGGGTTCACTTCTTTGGCGTGCAGGTAGGCTGCGTTGATGCCACGAATAACTTCCGGAATCGGGAAAGATGCGATGTAGCCGATGGTATTCGTCTCGGTGATCTGACCTGCAATGTGGCCCTGAACCGCGCGGCCCTCATAGAAACGGGCGGAGTAGTTGGACACGTTGTCAGCCGTCTTGTAGCCGGTGGCGTGCTCGAAACGCACGTCGGGGAATTGGGCAGCGACGTTGATCGTCGGGTCCATGTAGCCGAAGGACGTGGTAAAGATCAGGTCGGCCCCTTCCAGCGCCATCTGCGTCATCACGCGCTCGGCGTCGGGGCCTTCGGGTACGCTTTCCACGAAGACGGTCTCAACCGCATCGCCGAACTCTTCCTCAACGGCCAGCAGGCCCTGATGGTGTTCATAGGTCCAGCCGCCGTCGCCAATCGGCCCGACGTAGACGAAGCCGACTTTCACAGGCTCGTGCCCGTCGGCCACGGCCATTCCGCCCAGCATCGCCGTGGCAGCGGCTGTCGCCATAAGTGTTCTTCTCAGCATGTGTAATCCCCCTGTGGATTCTTGAGTGGTTAGTTGCGCGCCCCTAACGGGAAGCATGGAACGTCTTGCCAAGTGACCCCGGCGCGCCGCCGGTGGACATAATGACCAGAACGATGATGGTGGCAATATAGGGCGACATGGAAAGATACTCGACCGGTATCGCGACACCCGCCGCCTGCAGGTTCAACTGCAACACGGTCACCCCGCCGAAAAGATAGGCACCCAGCAAAAGCCGCCCTGGTTTCCAACTGGCAAAAACAACAATGGCGAGCGCGATCCAGCCCGCACCGGCGGTCAGCCCCTCGGCATAGGTCGGCACCCGCACAAGGCTCAGATACGCGCCGCCCAGTCCCGCACAGGCCCCGCCAAACATGATCGCCAGCATGCGGACGCGCCGCACCGGATAACCCAAAGCATGGGCCGCCTCATGGTTCTCGCCCACAGCCCGCAGGATCAATCCAGCCCGCGTCTTGGTCAGGAACCACCAGACACCCGCCACCACGGCAAGGCCTAAATAAACAATCGGATCATGCTGAAACACAATTGGCCCGATGACCGGAATGTCGCCCAAGAGTGGGATGTGCCAATCGGGAAAAGCAGGTGCCTTCACGCCCAGATACCCCTGACCCAAGAGTGCTGCCAGCCCCAGCCCGAACAAGGTCAATGCCAGCCCCGTCGCCACCTGATTGGACAGCAAAAACTGCGTCAAAAACCCGAACACCGCCGCCAACGCAGCCCCGCCAAAGGCGGCCACAAAGAACCCCGTCCACGGGCTGCCCGTCTCAATCGCGGCGACAAAGCCCAGCACGGAGCCCACGATCATCATGCCTTCCACGCCAAGGTTCAGAACGCCCGCGCGCTCCACCACCAATTCGCCAATGGCCGCCAACACAATCGGCGTCGCCGCCACCATGAGGGAGGCCAACAACAGGATCGGATCAATCGAACTCAGGTCCATGACAGCCCTCCGTGCACCACGACGTGAATGACACCAGCCGTCATCAGCGCCGATCCCATCATCAAACCAACATGGCGCAGGCTCGGCCGATGCACCCGCGTAAGCCATCCACGCAAACGCGGTGAAAGCCGTGCTGCAAACACAGCCGCCAAGGCAACCGTGCCGACCACCACGACATGCGCCAGCACGAACACGACCAGCGCCACACCACCTACGCCGCCCCCGACAAGGGCGCCATGCAGCATCCACAGCATCATCGCCCCCATCACGGGACCCATCAAAACCGGCACCCTCACGCGCGTTCCTCCCGTGCACAAACGGTTAAGGTTAACGCGCCGCACCCCTGCTTCTTCTGACCCAAAAAACTCCCCCCGGAGGGTCGGTTCGCCATCATGCCGCAACCCCCCGACCAATGCGTACGCGGTAGTTCGTCAGAACATCCACGGCCAACAGAAAGAACAACAGCATCCCCTGAAACACCTGAATGGCCGCCGCAGGCAGGCCCAAAGACGATTGCGCCACGTCGCCGCCGATATAGGTCAGCGCCATCAAGGCTCCGGCGAACAGAATGCCGACAGGGTTCAACCGGCCCAGAAACGCCACGATGATCGCCGTGAACCCGTAGCCCACGTTGAAATCAATGC
>JAHDFG010000136.1 GCA_020628265.1 Pseudooctadecabacter sp.
TGTGCCAGTTGATGCCGGATTTGTTGATCGAAAGCTCGCGGTTGCGGTTCCTGCTGGAGGATCTGGATCAGGGCGTCTGGAACTTCGATGTCAGTTCCGGCACGTTTCGTGTGACAGAAGCCTGGCGGCGCATGCGCGGCTTTGACGGATCGGTCGATGTCAATGCAACTGACGAGTACCTGTTTAGATATGTGCATGAGGACGATCGTGATCGTCTGTCCGCGATGTTTTTCGGGCAGGTCGACGGCGCGTCGACCAATCTGCACGTCCAGTACCGTCATCGGGGTGAAGCGGGGGGGTGGCGGTGGTTCTTGTGCCGCGCCAAGGTCGCGGCCTTTGATGCGCAGGGACGACCGTTGCAGATCGTGGGTCTCGACACCGACATCACGGTCCTCAAGCAAGAGGAAGAAGAGCGTACGGTCGCAGCCAACAAGCTGCAGCTTGCGATTGACGCGGTTGGAATGGGGTTATGGGAGTTCGATTCCGCGACGTCCATGGTCTATTGGGATGACCGGATGCTGACGCTTTACGGGGTAACGGATGGTCAGAACCTGCGTCCTGACAATCTTTGGGAAAAGCAATTGCACCCTGAAGACCGCGAACGTGAAATCGCAAAGGCGGCAGCCGCGCTTGCTGCCAATACCGACTATCATTCCGACTACCGGATCGTGAAGCCCGACGGAGAAATCCGCCACATGCGGTCGGCGGCGCGATTTGTGGCCGTTGCTGGGTCGGCCGGCAAGCTGATCGGGATCAACCTCGATATCACCGAGGATCGCGTGCGGGCAGAGGCGCTGGAAGCGGCCCGCGCCAAGCTGGAGCATGACAGCACCCATGATGCTTTGACGGGGCTGGCCAACAGACGCCTGTTAGACGAAACGACCGCCGACATGCTGGCAGGGCTGGGCAAAGATGACCAGTTTGCGGTTCTTCAGGTCGATCTTGATTACTTCAAACGGGTCAATGACACGCTTGGCCATGCGGCTGGTGATCAGGTGTTGGAACATGTCGCGGGTATTCTGAGCGCGGCCGTAGGGGACGCTGGTCTGGTGGCCCGCATTGGCGGGGACGAGTTCGTGGTCCTGTTGCCGCGCATGGGCGATCAGGCGGCCTTGGAAGATTTGTGTCAGGGCATCCTGCAGCAGGTGCAGGACCCGATGATCGTTCAGGGACAGAGGTGTCATTTCGGGATGAGCATTGGTTGTGCTGTGGGTCGCGGCGATATGGCGGACGCATCAGACATTTTCATCAATGCCGATGCAGCACTTTATGAGGCAAAATCTGCAGGGCGGCAGTGTTTTCGCATTCACAAACCCGGCACAAGATCCCAGCCTGTCGTCGAAGCGATTGCCCATTACGACCTGCGCCGTGCGATGGCCGAAGGCCAAATCTTGTGCCATTACCAACCTCAGTTTGAGGCGCGTTCATTGGCGCTTATCGGGGCGGAGGCTCTTGTCCGCTGGTCCTGTCCGGAGCGCGGATTGTTGCAGCCGTCGGATTTCGTCGACATGGCGCGGATGACGGGTCTGGGGGCGGAGCTTGACGCCTATGTCCTTGATCGGGTGCTCGAACAGCAAACGGAATGGGCGAAGGCCGGATATATCGTTCCGACCGTGGCGTTGAACCTGTCGCAGGAACGGCTGCTGCAACCGGATTTGCTGGATCAGGTCGCCAGCCGGCTGCGCCCGCATCACAGGATTTCGTTCGAATTGCTGGAAACCGCCTTTCTGGATGATCTGGCAGACCCTTTGCTTGAGCAACTGGAGGAGATCCGGAAGCTGGGTATCTGTCTGGAACTCGATGATTTCGGGTCGGGGCACTCGTCCGTCGTGGCATTGCAGGCGATCCGGCCGGATCGGGTCAAGATTGATCGTATGCTGGTCGCGCCGCTGGACCGGAACCCGAGGCAAATCCTGATCCTGCGCGCTTTGGCCGAGATTGCGTCGCTGGAAGGGTGCGGCGTGGTGGTCGAAGGGATCGAGACGCAAGCCCAACTGAGTGCCATCGCGGGGCTGGAGTGTGATGCGCTGCAAGGTTTTCTGCTGGGGCGCCCTCAGCCGGGGGCGGAGTTTGCGAATTTGATGCTGCGCCGGTTCGTGACGAATGAAGGTCGTTCCGCCTGAGGGCTACGGTAATTGAGGCTGGATTTCAGCCATGTCCGAGGGGGCATTTCGTGGGGGCAGGGGTGATCGCTCGCGCCTCACGGAGGGTGATGACCGGACGGGCCGCCTCGGGGCGCAGATGCGGACAGCGCCATTCGGGGAAGAGCGTCAGGATTTCCTCCCGTGCGGCGTGATCCAGGGCGGACAACGCCTCGGCACCGGGGAAGAAGCTTTCTGACGGGATGCCTTCGGCCATGACGATCTGGTGGCTGTCGAATGCGATGTGAATATAGGTGACGGTGCCGCCTTCAAGCCTGCGGATTGTGGTGTCATTGGTCAGGGCCTTGGCCGGCGCCAGCACCTCATCCGTGCCGCAATGCACCTCGACCCGCCAGCCATCGAGCATCATGCGGTGTTGCGGAGAGACGAGGAGATCACGGTCGTTGTCCAACGCGCCTTTCGCGATGAAGATGGGGGCGAGGGGGCCAAAGGCCGGAACGGTGGCGCGGCCAATCCATGCAATCGGCTGCAAACCTGCATCAAGGGTCCAGACACGGTCCCCGACGGACAGGGTTTCAATGGGCTGCTTGCCACGTTCTGTGATGATCAGGGTGCCGAGGGTAAAGCAGGTGATCCGTTCGATCGACTTGAAGTCGAAGCTTTCGCCCGTGTCGTTGCCGTCCTCGTCGAGGTAGAACACGGTCCCGCTGCTGGGGTCGGCGTCATATTCAACGCGGGCAGGGCCGTCGAGGTGAAGGGTGTCGAAGCCTTTGCCGCCATTGACAGATGCAATGTTCGCACCGCTTTCAACCGTGATGTGATCATGGCCGCGGCCGAGATTGACCGGCCCGTCCACGGTTGTCCGTGCCCCCAGCGATACGCTGTCATCGCCGCGTCCTGTGTAGAGCCCGCCTTCGATGGTGGCGCGGCCCGAAAGTGTGATCTCATCGGTGTTTTCGCCCAAGTGAACGTCACCGCCCACCCGTGCCATGTCCGACAGGCTGACGGTGTCGGCACCGCTGTTGGTGCCAAGATTGCCTTCGATGTCTGCCGTGCCGGACAGGTGCACCGTGTCGTCACCGCGGCCTGTGTTGACAGATCCCGTGATGATCCCGCTGCTGGCGATCAGCGTGTCGCTGCCTTGGCCGGTTTTCACATTCCCATCAATCGAGGTGCCGCCGGACAGGACCACAACGTCGTGTCCGGACCCGGTGTAGAGGCTGGTGGTCAGGGTCTTGCCGGCCAGTTCCACCAGATCCGCCCGCCATGAGGTGGCGACGTGATCGAGTTCGGTCAGGGTCCGGTCCACGGCAAGGAAGACATCGTCCTGCACCATGTCCACGTCCGAATTGCGGGTGATGATGCTGGCAAAAGTGCTGTCCATCACTGCCGCGATGATGTCGGCGCCCAGATCAGGATCGAGTGCGCCGAAGGTGTCGTCGGCGGCGCGGGTGCGGCCGAACTGGTCCGCAATGATATGGGTAAAGAGGGGCCCCATCTGGGTGCCACCAATCGCGTCTTCGGCCAAGCCGCCGACCCAAAGGTCGACCTGAAAAATGTCGTCATAGGCGGCGGCCAGTCGGGCTTGCGTGTCCGCGTCACTGGTGATGATTGAAAAGTCTTGGGGGTCCAGCGTGGCGGGGTCGATGTCCCCCAAAAGCTGGGCGCGCACGCTGATGTAGCCGTCCAGCCCGTGATCCAGCCCACGGGCAAGGTTCAGCGCTGCCAGCGAAAAGCCGGACACGCCATCGGGGGTTTCCAGAAAGAAGTTCAGATCGTCAACGATCTGGGCGTCCATCTCCTGCGCTGTGGCGCTGAGTTGACCGCGCAACAAGGCGTCGATCCCGTTTTCTTCGGCCACGGTGTGATTGAAGAACGCATCCATCAACCCAACTGAGCCTGCGTCAGTGCCGTCTTCGCCAATCTGGTCAATGGAGGACGACACCAGCGTGTGACCAAAGCGGAAGGCGGCGGTCGAGAATTCGACCGACATTTCGCCCGAGACGGTTGGGTCGTGGCCGGTGTCTTCCCCAACTGCGTCGCCCACAAGGTGGGGCAGCCATTCGTTGTAGGTTATCGACTGCAGCTCGTATTCGACGATGGAGCGCGCGGCGTCATAAAGCTGCTGGTCGTCCCAGTCGGGATGCTCTTCGGCCAGCTTGTCTGCCCAATAATTGTGTTCGCGCACAAAGAGGGTGTGCAGCGACAACAGATTCGGGTTCTCGTTGGCGCGGATGTCGCCTGCCAGATAGACGGGATCGTCACCGTCGAGTTCGCCTGCCATAAAGCTGTCGGGATCAGCATCAGGCAGCATGTCGGCGGCGGAGGTCGTATCCTCCTGCATCCGCAATTTGCCACCTTCGAAGCTGCGCAGGTCGTCGGCGCGAGCTTGGGTTGATCCGTAGACCTGAGAGCCGTCGATTTGCCATGTCACGACATTGGTCGGGGCGATGGTTTCGCCGTCCTCGATCTCTTCGGCGACGGCGGAACGGGAGATATCGTGCGGCATCCCGATCAGGTTCAACACACCTGCGTCGTGATCTTCGGGAGTCAGGACCAGATCATGGTCAAGGAACTGACCGAACGTGGTGAAAAGGGTGCTGAGGCCCGCGCTGTTCGGGGTATCCCCATCCTGATCGAACACGACCATGGACACGGTGACGGGATCGGCGCCGCCGGAATAGACCTCCGACACGCCGTCGTCGTACCGCGCATCCGTCAGACGCTCTTGCGCGCCCAGATTGGCGAGAAACGGGCAACTGTTTGCCATCGAACACCTCTACACACCCCGTAACGGGTGTAGAAGCGCGTAAGAAATATGGCAAATTTTAGCTAGGTTTAGCGTGAATTAGGGGGGCGGCCGAAGACAATGGACCCTCCAGATCGCCTCTGTTCACGAAACCGTGATGATCGGCTGTCCCTAGCTGCCCCAACTGCGAACCGGACCGCAATCCATGTGCACGAAGTTCGAGCCGGAGTAGCGGCCGACGCCGCCTGCGCGACATGCGGCAGCGGCACGCGCCATCTGGCTGACCGAACGGCCCTGCATCCGCAGATCGGCGGCCTGTCCTTGCAGGTGCAGCGAATTGCGCGCCACACCGGAGGAGTTGGAGCGCAGCATCGCGTTCGTCTGTGGCGACCGGTAACCGGAGATCAGCGTGTAGGGCTGGTCACTGTCGAGCAGGTTCTGGGTTGCAGCGATGATGTCGATGGTGCGGCTGTCAATCTCGTGTGTCTGGCCATTCCGCCAGTCGCGGAAGAAGCGGTAAACCTCGGACATGGCGTCGCCGATGTACTGACCTTCGATCCAGTAGATCGTGTCGATGCTTTCGCCGGTGCGTCCTGAATACATCTTGAGGCGGCGGATATCGCCACCGCCGCGCAGGAACCCTGCTGCATTGGAGTAGGTGGGGGCGGCTGTGATTGCGGTTGCTGCAAATGCGCCTAGCAAACCACGCCGAGAAATGCTCGAAGCTGTCGTACTTGTCATTTAAACGCTGTCCCGTCGCTTACCTGTATGTCCGCGTTTTCGCGAACGTTTTGCTATCTTGTCCCCAGATGCACAGACCGTATGCCACAGATCGAATCGTGGACCAAGCCCTTTGGTCGCGCGATTGCTGCGACAAGGGGGAAATCGGCGAAAATCTGCGCAATTTATGCTTAAGCGGGAACTGTTGCATTTCCGTCAAAGGAATTGCGGCGCCAGGACGTCAGGGTGAAACCAATTCCACCCTTGACGGGTTTGTGAATAGACTGCGCGAAAATGCTGCTGATTCATGGTTTTGGTTAAATGTGTTCGGGCGCGCGTTGCGTGATCCGGCGGGGGAACGAGAAGATGACGATTTCAAAGACGATGCCGCGCTTTTT
>JAHDFG010000137.1 GCA_020628265.1 Pseudooctadecabacter sp.
ACTACGATCTGACCGAACGGGTGATCCCGCCGGAACACCTCAACGCCCGCGTGGAAGAAGACCAGATGATCGACTGGGCCTGCCGGTCGGCCTTGGACGCGCTGGGGTTCGCCACCCCAGGCGAATTGGCCGCCCATTACGACATCATCACCCCCGCTCAGGCCAAGGTGTGGTGCACGGAGGCGCTGCGCGCCCAAGACATCATCGAAGTCGAGATCGAAGGTTGGAATGGCGCGCGGCGGCGCTCCTTCATCTTGGCAAATACAACTCATTCCACACCACCTGAGCCGTCCCAACGTGTCCGGCTGCTCTCCCCCTTCGATCCCGCCCTGCGCGATCGCAAACGTGCCGAGCGGCTGTTCGGCTTCCACTACCGGATCGAGATTTTCGTGCCCGAGGCGAAACGCCAATACGGCTACTACGTCTTTCCCGTCATGCAGGGGGATCGGCTTGTCGGGCGGATCGACACGAAGCGGGACGGGGATGTCACGGTCGTCACAGCCTTCTGGCCCGAGGCGGGCATCCGCATGGGCAAGGCGCGCACAGCAGCCTTGGCCTCCGAACTGGACCGCGTTGCGACATTTGTCGGCAGCAAGGACGTCGTATGGCAGGAGGGATGGTTGAAACAAAGCCCTTGAACGACGTTCAATTTTTTGCGAAGGATATAGTGAACAATGTTCATATTGATTCGAGAGGCCTGCCATGACCCACGTTGTCCAAACCGACGTCCTAATATCCGAGGGTATCCTGACCCCAGAACAAGGCACCATCATTGCCCGCCGCTCACGTCAGGTGATGGTTTCGTTGGTGATCAATGCCGTTCTGTGTCTTGGCATCATCGCCGCTGCGATCGGCTTTGTGTTCTGGCTGGCCGATGCTTTGGCCGTGTCCATTGTTGGCGGCATGTTTTTGGCAGTAGGAACCGCCGTCTTACTGAAAGCAGCCGACGTCTACCGCATGTTCGGCAATGCGGCGGCCCTCATCGGGGCGGGCATGTTGGCCTTTGGAGGCATGTTTGAACTGGTCGACAAACTGGGCGAAGAAACGGGCGGTTTGACTTTGATGGTCACCGGTTTGGCGGCCTTCACCTTCGCCGCGCTAACGTTTCAGCGGGCTGTCCCACACGCCCGTTTTCTAACCGGCAGCCTGACAGTCATGGCTGGCGCGGTGCATCTTTGCGGCGTCTACATTTGGGGCGATGCCGTGGGGCTGATCGGTCTGCCTGTGGCGCTTGTCCACGGCTATGTCGCCGCCACCCTGATCGCGCTTGGCATGTTGGTCGATGTCCGCCTGATCACGGCGCTGGCCATCGTGCCCTTCGCCCAGATGTTGGAAACCGGCACGTTCTACTGGCACGCCATGTATGCCTTCTACAGCCCAGAAACCACGCTTTCGATCCTGCAAATGGGGCTGGCCATGGCCGTCTGCGTGGCCCTTGCGTCCCGCCTTGCTGACCGCACCCGCCGCCACACCCATATGTTCGGCATCATGGCCTTCATCGTCGCCAACCTGTGCTTTCTGGTGGGCTCCCTTTGGGGCGATGTGGTGGGCGAGCACCTTTGGGGGCCGGGCCGGTCATGGACCTATGACGGCAACTATGACGACTGGCGCACAGCCCAAGACGCGTTCGAGGCCAGCACGCTAGTCATCCACGAACACGTCTATTCCATCGTTTGGGCTGTTCTGCTGGTCATCGCTGCTTTCTGGTCCGCCCAGACCGGCCGCCGCGGGATCTTCAACGCCGCTATGACCTTCGCCGGCATCCATGCCTACACCCAAGCGTTCGAGACCTTCTATGACGAGCCGCTGGCCTACGTCATCGGCGGCCTTGCCGCGGTCCCGCTGGCCTGGGGGCTCTGGCGGCTTAACGACAGGTTCGAGCAGAGGTCCGTACTCCAACCGGCGTGACCCAAAGGCAAACGGGCGGAGCAAAGCTCCGCCCGTTTCCACGATGATTTGTTTGGTGCCTAGTTGATCAGGCCTGCGTGAACCATAGCGTCACGCATCTTGGCTTTCGTGCTGTCCTCCAGCCCTGTCAGCGGTGAACGGACCTCGTCCGAGCACAGGCCCAGCAGGGACATGCCGTATTTCGCGCCCACAAGGCCAGGTTCGGTGAAGATCGCCTTGTGCAGCGGCATCAGCCGGTCGTTCAGAGACAGGGCAAGGTCGTAGTCACCCTTCAGCGTCGCCTCTTGCATCTGCGCACACAGCGACGGGGCCACGTTGGCGGTCACGGAAATGCACCCCTTGCCGCCTTGGGCATTGAACCCGATAGCGGTCGGGTCTTCGCCGGACAGCTGGATGAAATCGGTGCCACAGGTCAGACGCTGGTTCGGCACCCGCGCCAGATCACCGGTGGCGTCCTTTACGCCCACGATAAACTCGTGCTTGGCCAGCTCACCCATTGTCTCGGGCGTCATGTCCACAACCGATCGTCCGGGGATGTTGTAGATAATGATCGGCAGACCGCAGTCCGCTGCAGCCGTAAAGTGGGCAATCAGCCCGCGCTGGGTGGGCTTGTTGTAATAGGGGGTCACGACCAAGGCCGCATCGGCACCAGCAGTCTTGGCGGCTTTGACCAAACGGACTGTTTCAGCCGTGTTGTTGGAGCCGGCGCCCGCGACGACTGGAATACGACCTGCAGCCGCCTTGACCACGGTCTCGACGACCAGATCATGCTCTTCGTGGCTGAGCGTCGGGCTTTCACCGGTGGTGCCTACGGGAACAATCCCGTGGCTGCCTTGTTCGATGTGCCACTCAACAAGTTTTTTGAGCGTATCAAGGTCGAGCTGGCCGTTCTTGAACGGCGTGACAAGTGCAGGGAGAGACCCATGTAGCATGATACGCATCCTTTTCATTGAGGCATGATTGCCGATACATCGGTCCACTAGCGGGGTTTTCCGCCTTTGCCAAGTTTGTGAGTTGTTTGCGGCTGTGGATAACATACCTTTGTGGCAGGCAGACCTCGGGAAGGATCGTGACGGCATGAAGGTTCTCGCATCGGCAATGGCGATGTGGTGTCTGGTGACACCTTTGGCCGCGCAGAATGCGCAGGGCCCGGTCACCCTGTCCGAGTTGATCGAGGCGCAGGAGGCGGAGGAGGATGATGCCTTCGCTGAATTGATCGCTGTTGCAGAACCACTGACCCGTGACCTCGCGCTTTGGACCTATCTCCGTGCAGGCGAGGGCACCTTCGAAGATGCCACAGCATTTCTGAACGCGCGCCCCGACTGGCCCGGACTGACACGCTTACGCGCCCGTGCCGAAGAGGCGATCACGCAGGACATTCCCTCAGCCGATATCCTTGCCTTCTTCGATGGTGCCGAGATTGAAACCGGCGAAGGCGCGGTGGCTTACGCGGACGCGCTTTTCGCTGCAGGGCGTGGGGATGAGGCAGAGGCAATGCTCATTGCCGTCTGGACCACACAGGGCCTCACGGATGAGGGGCATCAGGCGATCGTCAACGCCTATCCTGATATTATTGCGCCCTATCATGCGGCCCGGACGGATATGCTCCTTTGGCGCTGGCGAACCACCGATGCACAGAACGTCTTGCCCTTGCTGGACGAGGGGCAACAGGCACTGGTCCGCGCTCGGATCGGTTACATCACCAAAGACGGCGACCTTGATGATCTGCGCCGCCTTGTCCCCGAACGGCTTCGGACGGAACCGGGCCTCGCTTATGACCGGTTCAACTGGCTGGCCGAACGGACCGATTGGACAGACGCGTCTGAGTTGCTGCTGGCCCAGTCGACCAGTGCAGCGAACCTCGGCATCCCGTGGCGTTGGGGATCGTGGCGGCGCATTCTGGCCCGCTGGAACATGCGCGAGGGCAATATCGACCGCGCTTACACGATGGCCGCCAATCATTTCATCGGTCCGCTGGACAACAACTACGCCGATCTGGAATGGCTGGCCGGCTACATCGCTCTCACCTATCTCCGCGACTTTGAACAGGCCTTGATCCATTTCCAGAACTTCGACGCCGTCGTGGAAACTCCGATCTCCAAGGGGCGGGCAGGCTACTGGCTGGGCCGCGCCCATGAGGGTCTGGGCAACGCCGAGGCAGCCGTGCAGGCCTTTCAGGCGGGCGCCATGCATCAAACGTCGTTTTACGGTCTGCTGTCAGCAGAGCAACTGGGGCTAACGATTGACCCCGATCTGGTCGGTGGCGAGGATTTTGGCGATTGGCGCTCGGGTCCTGTTCTGCAAAACGAACTGGTACGCGCGGGCCTCGCGCTGCTGGACGCAGGCGAGAGGGGGGCGGCAGTCCTGTTCATTCGCGATGCCGCCGCTGGCATGACACGGCTTGAGTTGGGGCAGCTGGGCCAAATGCTCATGGAAATAGATGAGCCTTTCTACGCGGTCCTTGCCGCGAAAACGGCAGTGCGTGAAGGGCTGCTTGTGCAGGATGTCTACTTCCCCATCCACCCGATGGCCGAAATGGACCTGCCCGTCGAACCCGCGCTGGCGTTGGCCATTGCACGGCAGGAATCCGAATTTCGTGTCGATGCCGGCAGTTCTGTCGGGGCGCTGGGCCTGATGCAGTTGATGCCCGGCACCGCCAGTGATGTCGCGGGCTGGCTGGGGCTGCCTTACAGCCGCGCGCGCCTGACGACTGATTGGGAATACAATGCGACGCTGGGGTCCGAATACCTCGCCTATCTGACGCGTGAATTTGGCGACAGTCCGGTGATGATCGCTGCGGGCTACAACGCGGGTCCGGGCCGTCCGGCGCAGTGGATGCGGGATCGGGGCGATCCGCGTCGCGGGATGGGCAATGCCGATCCGGTGGATGTCGTTGACTGGATAGAGCACATCCCCTTCCGTGAGACCCGCAACTACGTGATGCGCGTGACCGAAGGCGTGCCGATCTATCGCGCCCGTCTGACGGGGCAAATCGGGCCTGTGGCCTTCACCGACTATCTTGTCGGCGTCGTGCCTGTGCTGCGCCCCGTGGCCCGCCCCGAACGGACGGTGGAACCCACCCTGCCACCGGTCCGCCGCGCGGGGGAGCTGGAACCGCAGGCCCCCTCCGGCCCGCAAACCATCCGGCCTGTTGCCCGCGCGGGCGAAGGCTCGGGCGGGTGACCAACGGCACTAGGCTCTCTGCCGCGTTCGCCACAGCGTAAACAGGCCAGCCGCCACCACGACAAGCACGCCAATGGCGACATTCGGGGCAAGGCTTTCCTGAAAGACCGCCAGACCAATGGCAGAGGCGAAAACCAGTTGCAGATAGGCGAAGGGTTGAACTGCGCTGGCCTCTGCGACCTCATAGGTCTTGATCAGCAACCAGTGGCCCGTAGCCCCCGTGACGCAAAGCGCACCCATCCACAGCCAATCGAAACCGTCCATAGGCTCCCACGTCCACAGGCCTAGTGGCGTCATGGCGATAGCACCCACAACACCCGTCCAGAAGAACGATGTGGCCGTGCTGTCCTGCCGCGCCGCGTAGCGCGTCAGCAACCCGTAAACCGCAAACAGCGTTGCCGCCATCAAAGGCACGACGGCTGCGGGGCTGAACACCGCGATGCCGGGTTGCAGAATAATCAAAACACCAACAAACCCCACCGCGATGGCAGCCCACCGCATCCATCCGACACGTTCGCCAAGGATCGGACCGCTCAGGGCCGCGACGAGCAGGGGGTAGCAAGTAAAAACCGCATGGGCCTCGACCAACCCGAGCAGCACAAAACCCCAGACCATCACGCAAATCTCGGCCGCCAGAAGCAATCCGCGTGTGATTTGCAAGATAGGTTGTCTCGTTCGTGCAGCCTGACGGACCGATCCCGCCTGCCGACGGGCAATCGCCACGACGAAAGCGGCAAAGAACCAGTAACGGATCGCGACGATCATGATGACGTTATACTCGCCCGCCAGATGCCGGCTGATCCCGTCCTGCACGGCAAAGACAAAGGTCGTCGCCACCATCAGGGCGATGCCCAAACGATCCT
>JAHDFG010000138.1 GCA_020628265.1 Pseudooctadecabacter sp.
TTTTCTGGGGATGGCTGGCCTCGACACCGGTGGCACTGCTCTACGGTCTGTTGGCTGGGTTCAACGGGTTGGAGCATTCGGGCACCGTTCTGGTGGGCTACGTCTGGACAGGGTTCGTCGCGTGGTTCTGGGTCGCGGGCCTGCTGGAAGCATCGAAGGAAACAGCATGAATTTCACGGCCCAATCTGTCTGGGAGATGACCAAACTCTTCGTGCGCGATCCTGCCGATGCGTCGCGCCGCGTGATTGCCGCCGATCTGCCGGTCAATGTGTCGGTGTTGATGCTGATGCTGGCGGGCGTCATGTCCGGTGTGATGGCTGCCATTTCCGTCACGCTTTATGGCACCCGCACGATCACAATGCAGTTGCCCGACGGCTCTGAGCAGGTGATCGAGCAGGCCTCGCCCTTCATGACCGGCGCCTTTTCGGTGCTGGCGGGTCTCGGCTTTGCCTATTTCGTCTACTGGGTCGGCACGCGCAGCAGCGGGCAGGGCGGTTTGCCACAGGTCTTGTCTGTGATCGCCACGTGGCAGATTGCCATGACCGTGCTGGGCGTGATGGCCGTGGTGCTGGATATGCTCGTGCCGTTGGCGGGATTTGTTATGGCGGTCTTTGTCATCGTCGTTTCCGTCCGCGCCTTGGTGCTGGGCGTGCAGACGGTCCACGGGTTTGAGGGGGCTGGACGTGCCTTGATGGTGATCCTTGCCGCCCTCATCGTGCTGTTCTTTGTTTTGATGATCGTGACGGCCATGTTCGGGCCGATGTTGATCCAAGAGGTTCCAAATGAGCTTTGATGTTGCAGCGGTCCGTGCGGACTTTCCGATCCTGTCACGCGAAGTGAACGGCAAGCCGCTGGTGTACCTCGACAACGGGGCCTCGGCGCAAAAGCCGCAGGTGGTGATCGATGCGATCAACACGGCCTATTCGCAGGAATATGCAAACGTGCACCGCGGGCTGCATTACCTGAGCAATCTGGCAACCGAGAAATACGAGAGCGTGCGGGCCAAGGTCGCGCGGTTCCTTGGTGCTGCAAATGAGGACAGTATCGTCCTGAACTCCGGCACCACCGAGGGCATCAACATGGTGGCCTACGCATGGGCGATGGAGAACCTGTCCGAGGGCGACGAGATTGTTCTGAGCGTGATGGAACACCACGCCAACATTGTGCCCTGGCATTTCCTGCGCGAACGCATGGGCGTGAAGCTGGTTTGGGTCGATGTGGATGTGAACGGTGATCTGGATCCGCAGGCCGTGCTGGACGCCTGCACGGACCGGACGAAGTTGATTGCCGTGACCCATATGTCAAACGTGTTGGGCACAGTGGTGGATGTGAAAACCATCTGCCACGCGGCGCGCGCGCGTGGCATTGCGACGATGATCGACGGGTCGCAAGCCGCGGTCCACATGCCTGTGGATGTGGAGGATTTGGGTTGTGATTTCTATCCGATCACGGGGCACAAGCTTTATGGCCCTTCGGGGTCCGGTGCCATTTACGTGCGCCCAGAACGGTTCGCCGAAATGCGCCCGTTCATTGGGGGCGGGGACATGATCCGCGAGGTCCACAAGGACAGCGTGATCTACAACGATGCGCCCATGAAGTTCGAGGCAGGCACTCCGGGCATCGTGCAAACCATCGGCTTCGGTGTCGCGCTGGACTACATGATGGGTCTGGGGATGGAGAACATCGCCGCCCATGAACGCGCGCTTCGCGATTATGCCCGCGACCGGCTGGACGGGCTGAACTGGTTGTCGGTGCAGGGTCAATCTGCGGGCAAGGGCGCGATCTTCTCGTTCACGCTGGATGGTGCAGCGCACGCCCATGATATTTCGACCGTGCTCGACAAAAAGGGCGTCGCGGTGCGGGCGGGGCAGCATTGCACGGGGCCTCTGATGGATCATCTGGGCCTGACCGCCACCTGCCGTGCGTCCTTTGGGATGTATAACACGGAAAGCGAAGTGGACGCCTTAGTCGATGCGCTGGAGCTGTGTCACAAGCTCTTTGCCTGATATTCATTGAATATTAAGGCTGGGACGACTATATGAAGGGCATGAAAATGATCGGTTCTTTCAAAGAAACAGTTGGTCTGTAACAGGCCGCCCCGAGGATGAGGGTACGTCTGTTGTCGTCATTGCCGCCGCTTTGGCGGTTCTGGCCCGTCTATATACTTGTCATTGTTGCGATTGCGGGTCTGGCATGGACCTGGATGGAATTTGTGTCGGCCTCGGTTGCGGCTGATCCGTCGTCCAATGCACCCGTACTGTTTGCCGGTGTTGCGATTGCAGCCCTTGCTCTGATTGCCAACACGTGGTCGCAGTGGCAGACGTCGCGGATTTCGCATGCTTTGCAGGGGTTGCAGACCTTGCGAACGGACAGGGAGTATCTGATCAACATCTCCGTGGCGCGCGACCACATTGCGCGGGCGGAAGATACCGAAACGGGACAGCCGCTGGGGCCGAGCCTGTTGGAAGCCTTTCACGACAAGAACAATGTCTCGGCATTGGTGGACAAACCGACATTCCGCGATGCATCCCTGTTTGTCCTCAACCAGTATGAATTTCTTGCCGCTGCAACGCGGTCCGGTGCGATTGATCTGGTGCTGATGGAGCAGACGCTGAAGGGCCCGATGATGGTGCTGCTGACGACCTATTCGGAAGCCATCGTCGAGATGCGCCGCGAAAACCCGCGGGCTTATGTCGACCTGATCTGGCTGCACGAAGCGATGCAGGGCAAACGCAACACGCCCTACTTGGGTCCGCGCGTTTAATGGCACCGATGGCGTGGATCGGGGATTGCCTCGGTCTGCGGGCGGGACTATAGCGGGGGCATGGACCATTAGCTCAGCTGGATAGAGCGCTGCCCTCCGAAGGCAGAGGCCAGAGGTTCGAATCCTCTATGGTCCGCCACTCATCCACGGGCGGGGTTTCATGTCAGCAAAAACAATCGTCTTGTCGAGCGACCACGCCGCGATCGAGATGCGGGCCGTGATTGCGGCCCATCTGGAGGGGCAGGGTTACACCGTTCTGGATCAGGGCCCGAAGGCGGGTGAAAGCACGCATTACCCCGATCGAGGCGCGCAAGCCGCGCGGACGGTCGCGGCGGGTGACGCCGATCTGGGCATTCTGCTTTGTGGCACGGGGCAGGGCATCATGATGGCCGCCAACAAGATCAAAGGCGTGCGCTGCGGGGTCTGCATGGACACGTTTTCCGCCCGCATGATCCGCGCCCACAACGATGCCAACATGCTGTCCATGGGCGCGCGCGTCATTGGTGAGAACCTCGCGCTTGAAATCGTGGATGCCTTTCTTGGGGCGGAGTTCGAGGGCGGGCGGCATGGCACGCGCGTTGACCTGATCCGCGCACTTGAGGACTAGCGCCGCGCGTCCGGCTTTGTCAGGGTAGGGCAAAGGGGCGACATGGCAGCAGCAGGAATAGATTTAGGCGGCACGAAGATCGAGGCACGGGTGTTTGATGACACTTGGGTCGAGGTTGCGCGGCGTCGTGTTCCCACACCGGACCGATACGAAGATCTGCTGAGCGCGATCGAGGCGCTTGCGTCGTTTGCGGACACAGTGGCCGGTTGCAAGGTGCCCTTGGGTGTTGGCTCCGCCGGTGTTTTTGATCCCCAAGGCGGGCCTGCGGTGGCGGCCAATCTGGCGGTGAACGGACACCCCTTTGGTGCCGATCTGACGGGGCGTCTTAGACGCCCTGTGTCTCTCATGAACGATGCCGTGGCCAGCGCGCTGTCGGAGGCCGTCTTTGGAGCGGGTCGGGGCGCGGATGTGGTCGTCGGGCTGAGCCTTGGTACCGGTGTTGGCGGCGGTGTGGTCCGGCACCGACGCCCGGATGAAGGCGCGCTTGGCGTCGCGGGCGAGGTGGGCCACATGGCGGCCGCTGCCCATGTCATTGTCGATGCCGGTCTGCCGGTGTTCGCCTGTGGCTGTGGCCGGCGCGGATGCGTAGAGGCTTATGTGTCGGGGCCGGGGCTTGCACGGATGGCGCTGCATCTGACCGGCGAAGAGCTGACACCAGAGGAGGTGGCCGCGCAGCGTCAGGGTGCCATGTCAACGGTGTGGACCTGCTGGTGCGATCTGACGGCGGCGTTGATCCGCCAGATTACCCTGACCGTTGACCCTGACATTATCGTACTGGCCGGAGGGCTGAGCCGGGTCGATGGCGTCTTGGGCGACCTGCGATCCGCAGGCGCGGAGGATGTTTTTGAGGGCGTCCGTCCGGCGCGGTTGGCCCTTGCAGAAGGTGGGGATGCCAGTGCGGCGCGGGGGGCGGCCTATGCGGCCCTGCAGGCTGGGGGGGCGTTATGACGGCGCGGTGGCTTTGGCCTGACCAAGTGTTCGACGGGACCACGCTGCGGTCCGATCTGGCTCTGCGGATCGAGGACGATCACGTGGCCGAGGTGGCACCTGCGCCTGCCGGTGCCACACGCATCGCAGGTGTTGTCAGCCCCGGTTTTGTTGACTTGCAAGTGAACGGCGGCGGCGGGGTTCTGGTCAATACCAGCCCGACGGCGGAGGCCATGCACCAGATTGCACAGGCGCACCGCGCCTTTGGCACGGCTGCTGTTCTGCCCACCGTCATCACCGACGCGCCTGATGTTCTGGAAGGGGCCGTTGAGGCCGCACTGGACGCTTGCGGACGTGGTGGCTGTCTTGGTCTGCACATTGAGGGGCCTCATATCGCGCTGGCCAAACGGGGCACCCACGCAGCAGAGCACGTCCGGCCTTTGGACGGGACAACGAAACGGGCTGTGGCGCGGCTGACAGATGCAGGGGTGCCGGTGATGTTGACCGTCGCGCCGGATGTGGTGGAACCGGCCGACATTGCCGCCTTGTCCGCAATGGGCGTCGTTGTGTCCATCGGCCATTCCGATGCCACTGCCGCGCAGACCGACGCGGCGCTGGCGGCGGGGGCAAAGGCAGGGACACATCTGTTCAATGCCATGCGGCAGATGACAGCGCGGGAGCCGGGTGTTGTCGGGGCGCTGATCGCGTCGCAGGCCACGCTGGGGATGATCTGCGACGGTCACCATGTGGACGATGCCATGCTGGCGCTGGCGATCCGCGCGCGGCCCGAGGGTGCGGGATGTTTTTTGGTGTCCGATGCCATGCCCACTGTGGGCGGACCGGATCGGTTCACGCTTTATGGCAATGAAATCCGCGTCGATGACGGGCGGCTGATCAATGCGGAGGGCAACTTGGCTGGCGCGCACACGACGATGGCCGAAGGTGTGTCACGATTGGTGAACATTTTGGGCCTGCCGCTGGAGTTGGCCCTGCAGATGGCGGTGGCCACCCCTGCGCGATTGATTGGTCTTCCCGACCTATGCCGCCTTGCGGGTCGCGCGACGGCGGAGTGTGTTATCCTGTCTGAACGCGGGCGATTTCAGGGCTGGCTGGACGACCTTCAGGCTTAGGTCCTGAACGCGGTGCCCGTTCGACTTGGATTTGAGGTGCTTTGTCGATGATTGCAGGAAGACGTTAACACTTTACGGACTGTCTGATGCTACGGTCCCAAGACGTTGATTTCGGATATTGCTTGTTGGACGGAATTTTGGGCAAGGACAGCGCAGATCTTGAGGCCCTCAGTGCCATTGTACATGCCATTGAGGTGCCCACCGCATATGTTGATGAAATCGGGCTGGTCTTACAGGCCAACGGCGGGTTTTCCCGGGCGTTGAATGGTTCGGCTGACTCCATGGCGGGACTGCGTTTGTCCGCCCTGTTTCCGGATCAGGCCCAAAGCGCGGTTGGTGAGCTGGTCTCAAATGCGGGATCGGAAGGGGCTACGAAACGGTTGACGGTTGAACTGGCGTCCGGGGCCTATGTGCTGACCGCGAAACTGGTGCCGACGTGGGGTGACAGGACAGGATTGCTGTGCCAGTTGATGCCGGATTTGTTGATCGAAAGCTCGCGGTTGCGGTTCCTGCT
>JAHDFG010000139.1 GCA_020628265.1 Pseudooctadecabacter sp.
GACAAAGGAGACCACCATGGACAACGCAGCATTCTGGGACAAGATCGCGCCGAAATACGCAACCGACCCGATCAAGGACATGGAGTCCTACGAGTACACATTGGGCCGGACCAAATCCTATCTTAGCGCCGATGACCGCGTGCTTGAGATTGGCTGCGGCACAGGCTCAACAGCATTGCTGATCGCACCCCATGTGCGCGAGATTGTCGGCACAGATGTGTCACCCGGCATGATCCGGATCGCCAACGGCAAGGTTGATGGGGCCACGGCAAACGCGCGTTTCCGTGCAGCATCTGCGGAAGAGGCCGCCAGATCGACAGAGCCTTTCGATGTGGTGATGGGGTTCAACCTGTTCCATCTGGTCGACCGCGCCGAAGACATCTTCGCTGATATCTACAGGCTGTTGCCTAAGGGGGGGTACTTTATCTCCAAGACGCCGTGCCTTTCTGACCCGTCTGTCGGTTTCAAACGGTTCTTGTTCAAGGCGATGATCCCGCCGATGCAATGGATCGGCAAAGCGCCGACAGTCCGCTTCTTTACGCAAAGCGAGCTGGAAAAAGCGATAGAATTTGCCGGTTTCGAGATCGTTGAGGCCGGCAATTTTCCGGCAATCTCACGCTATATCGTGGCGCGCAAACGCTGACGTGCTAGGTGCCTCTTTGAAGAAAGGGGGCACCCATGCTCAATGTTTATCTGTCAGGTGAAATCCATACCGACTGGCGCGACCAGATCATTGCAGGGGCCGACGGCCTCGATATTGCCTTCCACAGTCCGGTCACCGATCACGCGGCATCAGATGATTGCGGTGTCGCGATCTTGGGCGAAGAGCCGAACAAATATTGGCACGACCATAAAGGGGCTATGGTGAACGCGATCCGCACCCGAAAGGGCATTGCGGATGCCGACGTCGTCGTTGTGCGTTTCGGGGAAAAATACCGCCAGTGGAATGCCGCATTTGATGCGGGCTATGCCGCAGCCTTGGGCAAGTCTTTGATCGTGCTGCAGCAGCCGGACCATGACCACGCGTTGAAAGAGGTGGATGCCGCTGCCTTGGCTGTGGCCCGCGAACCCGCTCAGGTGGTTGAGATCCTGCGCTACGTTTTGACAGGTGCCTTGCCCGGCTAAGAGGCGTACCCGCCCCTGTTTCAATGGTCAGGAGCGGGTATAGGTTTACCCGTTCGGGTTCGGGATCGTCCGACCCTTTTGGACGGCGGGGCGGTCCAAGAACCGTTCCACATAGGCCGGAACGTTCTTCAGGTCGTTGTAGCCTGTCATCTCTTTGGCGCCGTAAAACTCCAACGCGCCGATCCAAGGCGCTAGCGCGATGTCGGCGATCGAGAACTCACCGGCGATCCAGTCCTGACCGTCCAGCGTTTGTTCCAATACGTTCAGCAGCCGTTTTGCTTCGCCAACGTAGCGTTCGCGTGGACGGGGGTCCTCAATCTCGCTCCCCGCGAACTTCACGAAAAAGCCCATCTGCCCGAACATGGGGCCGACACCGCCCATCTGGAACATCAGCCATTGGGTGATCTTCGCCCGATCGCTGGCTGTTGATCCGATCAGCTTGCCGGTCTTGTTCGCCAGATACAGCAGGATCGCGCCGCTTTCCCACAGGCCAATGGGCTCGCCATCGGGGCCGTTTGGGTCGATGATCGCGGGGATCTTGTTGTTGGGGTTCAGGCTCAGGAATTCGGGGCTCTTGACGTCAGCATCCGCCAGCGTGACCAGATGTGCCTCATAGTCGAGACCCATTTCCTCCAGCGCGATGGAGGCCTTGACACCGTTCGGGGTTGGGTAGCTGTAAAGCTGGATGATGTCGGAATTGGTCGGTGCCCACCTTTTGGTGATGGGAAATGCGGATAGATCGGCCATAGGTCAGCCCCTTGTTGACATGGATCGTTAGGAATTAGGGGGAATGGAGCACGATTATAACCCTTTGGTCATGTGCAAATTTGCGGTTATGACTGTGCGCGTGGGTGGGCTGGCGCATGGTCAGTCCCAAATAAGCTAACTACGGGAACACACTATGCTTAACGAATTCAAAGACTTCATCGCCAAGGGCAACGTCATGGACATGGCTGTTGGTATCATCATCGGTGCTGCCTTCACGGCCATCGTGACCTCGCTTGTGGGCGACCTGATCAACCCGATCATCGGCCTGTTCATGGGTGGTGTCGACTTCACCAACATGTACACCGTTCTGTCCGGCGACGTTGCCGAAGGTGCAAGCCTCGAAGCCGCCCGTGAATCCGGCGCTGCTGTCTTCGCATGGGGCGCATTTATCATGGCAATCATCAACTTCCTGATCATCGCTTTCGTGGTGTTCATGCTGGTGCGCTACGTCAACAAGGTGAAAGAAGCCTCTGCCAAGAAGGAAGAGGAAGTCGCAGAAGAGGCCCCCGCAGGCCCGACGCAGGAAGAGCTGCTGGCCGACATTCTGGCCGCCCTGCAGAAGTAAGCAGTCCATCACGGACACCGAAGGCCCGCCTGTTCAGGCGGGCCTTTTTGGTTTTGGGCCGTCCAATCAGGCTTTCAGGGCAAGCTGCGGAGATAGCACATCCAGCCCCAACGCCTTACCAACGGCGTAGTAGGTCAGTTGGCCCGCATGAACATTCAGACCATTCAGAAGGTGAGGGTCGTCCTCACAGGCTTGCCGCCAGCCCTTGTCTGCCAGCGCCAACATGAACGGCATGGTGGCGTTCGACAGCGCGATGGTTGATGTGCGCGCGACGGCGCCGGGCATATTGGCCACGCAGTAGTGCATGATCCCGTCCACCTCGTAGATCGGGTCCTGATGGGTCGTCGCCTTGGAGGTTTCAAAACAACCACCTTGGTCAATCGCCACGTCGACAATCGCCGCCCCGGGTTTCATCTCGGACAATTGGGCCCGTGTGACCAGCTTCGGGGCTGCGGCGCCGGGGATCAGGACGGCGCCGATGACCATATCCGCCTCACGTACCAGTTCGGCGGTGTTGCCCGCGCTGGCGTACATCGTCTTGAAGTCGCGGGCAAAGACATCATCCAGATAGCGCATACGAGGCAGGGAGCGGTCCAGAACGGTCACATCAGCGCCCATACCTGCCGCCACACGGGCCGCGTGTGTGCCCACTACGCCGCCGCCGATCACAACGACCTTCGCAGGTCCGACGCCGGGCACACCGCCCATCAACACACCACGCCCGCCATTGGCCTTTTGCAGGGTCCAGCTGCCGACCTGAGGGGCAAGCTTGCCAGCCACCTCTGACATCGGGGCAAGCAGCGGCAGGCCGCCGGATGCGTCCGTCACCGTTTCATAGGCAATGGCCGTACAGCCGGACGCCAACAGATCCTTGGTCTGCTCCGGATCCGGCGCAAGGTGCAGATAGGTGAACAGCAACTGCCCTTCCCGCAGCATGGCACGTTCTGCGGGTTGCGGTTCTTTCACCTTCACGATCATCTCGGCCGATGCGAAGACTTCTGCCGCGGTGCCAACGATTGCGGCACCGGCCTCGACGTAGTCCTGATCGGGAAAGCCCGCGCCTTCGCCAGCGGCCGTTTCGATCGTGACGGTGTGGCCATGGGCGACAGCCTCTCGCGCGGCGTTCGGGGTCAGGCCGACGCGGAATTCCTGCGGTTTGATTTCTTTTGGGCAACCGATGTGCATTGATGGATCTCCTCTTTCCATAGCAACAGTCGCGCCGTTTGGATGGGAAAAGATTGGTATCTTCGTGCGTGTTAGCGTTAAGACTTGGAAGAATCGTCAGCCATTGTCCGAAATGACGGGAGAATTTTGCATGTCCGAATTAGATGCAACAGACCGCCGCTTGTTGACCGCCCTGCAGCGGGAGGGGCGGTTGTCCAATGCGGAGCTGTCGGAAAAGGTGAACCTGTCACCGTCGGCTTGTCACCGGCGCGTCCAGCGGCTGGAGAAAGAAGGCTTCATTAGCGGCTACGTGGCCTTGGTCGATCCCAAGAAAGTGGATCGCAAGACGACCGTCTTTGTGGAGATTACCCTAAGGGCGCAGGCTGATGACGTGCTGGATGCCTTCGAGAAATCGGTGGCGCGTATTCCTGATGTTCTTGAATGCCATCTGATGGCGGGGCAGGCGGATTACCTGCTCAAGGTCGTGGCCCGCGACGCGGAAGATTTTGCCCGCATCCACCGCCGGTATCTGGCCAGCTTGCCCGGCGTTCAGGGGATGCAGTCATCCTTCTCTCTGCGAAACGTGCAGCAGACGACGGCACTGCCGGTCTGACATCAATGGAACCAATCGCAGACCTCGGGGGTTGGTACGGCAACCTAACCAAGGAGAAATATCATGCGTGGCATCTTGAGCCTGATTGGTCTTGTCGTTGTGGTCATGGCGATCATCAACCTTGTGTAAGGCCGAGACGATGAGAAACATTTTCTACATCATCGGTCTGGTCGTTGTTGTTATCGCCGTCTTGCGGCTCGCAGGCATCACCTGATCCTGAACACTCCGGTCTGCACAAATGAAAAACCCCCGAGCAGTCATGCACGGGGGTTTCTCTATTCTTGACGTGTTTGAAGTTGCTTACAGCAAACCTTCGCGCTGGGCTTTTTTCCGAGCCAGCTTACGCTGACGGCGGATCGCTTCAGCTTTCTCGCGCGCTTTCTTTTCAGACGGCTTCTCGAAATGCTGCTTAAGCTTCATTTCGCGGAAGACACCCTCACGCTGGAGCTTCTTCTTCAGGGCACGAAGCGCCTGATCGACGTTGTTGTCGCGAACACTAACCTGCATGTGGTTTTCACCACCTTTCTAAGTTGGATTTGCAAGGATTTGCAGGAGGTGGCCGTATAGCAAGCCGCCTCTAGATTGTCTAGTATGCACCGAACGCCCCCGAAAGGAGCCTCAGATGACGCCTGACGTTGACCCCAAACAGTTGGAATTGCTGGATGCGATCCTGCCCCATGTGGCCTTTGATGGCTGGACCGAGGATGCGTTTCGGGCGGCGGTGGAGGATTCGGACCTGACCGGCGAGGCTGCGAAAGCGGCCTGCCCACGGGGCGCCGTTGATCTGGCCATTCTGTTTCACAAGCAGGGTGATGCCGCGATGGTGGAGGCTCTGTCGGCGGCTGATCTGTCAGACATGCGCTTTCGGGATAAGGTGGCCCATGCGATCCGGCTCCGTCTGGATGCGGTGGATGACAAAGAGGCGGTCCGGCGCGGCACTGTCTTATTTGCTTTACCCCACATGGCACCCGAAGGGTCAAAGCTGATCTGGGGGACGGCAGACGCGATCTGGACGGCGCTCGGCGACACGTCGGACGATGTGAACTGGTACACGAAACGGGCGACACTGTCGGCCGTCTATGGCTCGGTCGTCCTCTACTGGCTGGGCGATGACAGTGCGGACGAACAAGCCACAACCGCTTTCATCAACCGCAGGATCGAAAACGTTATGCAGTTTGAACAGGTGAAATCTGCGTTCAAATCCAACCCTCTGACGAAACCCTTTGCGAACGCTCTTGGTCAGCTAACGGCACGGATCAAGGCCCCGGGGCCTGCGCCATCGGACCTCCCCGGATCGTGGAACCTGCCCCGATGAAAGCGGTCGAAATTACAGCCGCCGGTGGGCCAGACGTCTTACAGCTAACGGATGTTGAAACGCCCGAACCCGGCCATGGTCAGGTGCGCATCGCTGTCGCCTACGCGGGTGTGAACCGTCCTGATGCGCTACAGCGCGCGGGGCTCTATAACCCGCCCAAAGGGGCCAGCCCCTTGCCCGGTCTTGAGGCCGCGGGGACCATCAGTGCCGTAGGCGCGGGTGTTACCGATTGGGCTGTAGGGGACCGCGTTTGCGCGTTGCTGCCCGGTGGTGGCTACGCCGAAGAGGTTGTCACGCCCGCCGCCCATTGCCTGCCGATCCC
>JAHDFG010000140.1:0-4443 GCA_020628265.1 Pseudooctadecabacter sp.
GACGTCAGCACCTGACCGGGCAAAAGCGCCTCGGACCGCAGGCTGCGCAGGTCGGCAGTGGCGGACCACTGCCGCTCATCCGGTGTCACGCCACGACCCAATGGCGTCTCGATCACCGCTGAGATCCGCGCGCGCCCTTGGGCAAAGCTGACAGGCAGGTCCGATGACCGCAGCACGTTGAACGGCTCAAGGTTCAGCACCGCCATCGCAGCGGTCATCCGCCCCTGCATGGCCAGATCGAACCGGGCCGGTGCCCTTGGCCCCGTGCGCGGAATCACCATGGTGCTGCCGCCCATGTCGATCCGCCCGCCTTCGGGTGCCGTCACGTGCCCGTCGTCCAGCGTCAGCACAAAGCGCCTGTCGACCAGCGACATCGTCCCGCGCCCCTGCTGGATGGGCGGCAGGCTGCGCATGAACCGCAAATCCGCGCCTGAGAACTCCATCGACATGGCAAGCGCGGGGGGCACATCCGGTCTGGACCGGAACGCCACGATGGCATCCTTCACCTCGCCCGCGCGCACATTCTCCCCCAGCCACTGACGCAGACGCGGCGCCGCGCCGTCCGGCCAGTACCCCAAGACCGTCGCGACAGAGGCCTCTGCCGCCTCCGCATCCAGCGACACGGACCAGCCGTCAAGTGCTGCGCGGACCCGTCCGGACAACCGGAACGGCACATCGTCGGTGACAACCACCGCCTGCCCCACATCAAGCGTGAACGGGTTCAGCCGCAGCCGGAAATCGGCGTCCACGGACCCGACGGACACAGGTTGCGACAGCAGGTCGGCCGCGTTCACATCCACCTCCGTCAATGTGACCTGCCCCAACATGACCTCCGGCCAACGGTCCTTGTACTCGCGCAGATAGGTCTGGCCCGTGCCGCTAACGCGGCCAAAGGCACTGTCGATTTCGATCAGATCAAAACGCAAGGCCTCGGCCACCGGATCATAGGTCAGATAGGTCTGCGCCGATTGAAAGGGCACGGGCCGCGTGGCAGCAGAGGGCTGCAATTCACCGGCCCCGATCTGCAAGGTCGCTGACACTCCTGTCAGCGTGCCTTCGTCATCCAGGCGCCCCCGCATCGCGCCGGATATGGGCGCATCCAGAACGCCCATCCACGCCAGAACCGGCGACTGGCTGGCGATATCAGGGGCCGCGGCATCGGTGATATTGATCCCCACCTCCGCAGACCTGCTGCCGCGCGGACTGACGTAGCTGATCTCGGCCTGCGTGGCATAGGCGCGACCTGACAGCAGTTCGAAATTGGCACGCAGCGCCAGCTCATCCGCGCCGACGTCCAGTGCGATCCGGCCGTTATCAACGACCCATGACCGCGTTGCGCGGGCGTCCACGTAATTCACGATCAGCCCGTCGGCCCGCACACGTTCCAGCGCTTCCAGTGCGCCAACCTCGAAGACCTGATCGATCTGGTCCAGCAGCGCCAGAAACCCCTCTGCCTCGGCCACATCCCCTGCGCCTTGGTCAAAGGCAAAAGCAACCGACCCGTCCGCCGACCGCCGGAGCGAGATTTCAGCCCCCCTAAGCTCGATCTCCTGTGCCAGCACCCGCCCCTGCAGGGCACCGCGTGGCGACACCAGCCCGTCGATCTGCGGCACCTGCGCAAGGATGGCACCGTCGGCATCGCGCAAAACCGCATCATGCACCACCAGTCGCGGGTGTAGATCCTCCCCCACCGTGATGGTCATCTCGCCAAACCCCAGTGACCCGCCGGCAAGAACCTGTGCTGCGCGGGCCTCCACATCACGAACGATCCAAGACGGTGCCGTCACCTCGCGCCCGATCAACAGGATCGCCCCGATGGCCAGCATCAAGACTGGCGCAAGGATCACCAGAAACAGCGCACGGGCGATCCACCAGACGCGACGTCTGCGGCGCACCGGCGGGCTGCCCGTGTCGTCTTCTTGTTCGGTTTGGGATGTTTGCTCGGCCATTGCTCTTTATCTTCGCGCGATGTGCCCTAGAACGCAAAAGGAAACCTGATGACGAAAGGCCCCATCATGACTGACCTGACCGCCGGCACCGCTGCCCCCGACTTCACCCTGCCCCGTGATGGCGGAGATAAGGTTGCCTTGGCCGATATCGACGGCCCCGTTGTGCTCTATTTCTACCCCAAGGACGACACGCCCGGCTGCACAAAAGAGGCGATCGGTTTCACCGAACAGCTTGAAGCCTTCGCCGCCAGCGGTGCCACCGTCTTGGGTGTCAGCAAAGACCCCGTCGCCAAGCACGAGAAATTCATCGCCAAGCATGAGCTGAAAATCGCGCTGCTGTCCGATGAAGAAGGCGACGTCTGCGAACGCTACGGCGTCTGGGTCGAGAAGAACATGTACGGCAAAAAGTACATGGGCATCGAACGCGCGACCTTCCTGATCGCCGCCGACAAGACCATCGCGCAGGTCTGGCGCAAGGTGAAGGTGCCGGGCCATGTGGACGCGGTGCTTGAGGCCGTTCAGGCGCTTTGAGCGTCCCCCCTGAGGTCGAAGTCACGTCCAAGGACGCGCTTTGGACGTGGCTCGGCGCGCATCATAGCGCCTCTGACGGTGCGCGGCTGGTCACATGGAAGGCCGTGCACTGCCAAGCGCGAAAAACTGCCGCAGATGTGGAACCCGTTTGCGTGCAAGCTGCCAAACGCAGTCGTTAAGTAACCCTTAAATTTCGGGCTGTTTTGGTGCCAAAGCCGCACCGGAGCCATACGCGAGCCATACGGAAACCATACGCGAGCCATACCTTCCATTTCCGGCTTTTTCTGGCTAGGACGCGGCCCATGACCAACCTTCCCAAACCCCTCGCTCAAATGGCCGAAGACGTCTTGCGCACTGCGGATGGCCGCGAAAAGACCGCCCTTTCCCGTCAGTATGCCGAGATGTGGCGCGCCGCCCGCGCGGACGGAGGGGCGCCCGAAATCGGTACTGCCAATCCGCCCCTGCAACCGGCGCGACCGTCCGAACCAGCGCTGCTGGACCCGCGCGACGTGCCGCGCCGCAGACCCGGCACGCCTGAGGGCCGCATCGCCATTTTGCACGCGGTGGCGCATATCGAATTGAACGCTGTGGACTTGCATTGGGACATCATCGCGCGGTTCTCCCACGTGCCATTTCCCATCGGATTCTACGACGATTGGGTCAAATCCGCTGATGAAGAATCCAAACATTTCAACCTGATATGCGACTGTCTTGAAGCGCAAGGCAGCCACTATGGCGCGCTGTCTGCCCATGCGGGCATGTGGCGTGCAGCTGAGGATACAGCGGACGACATCATGGGGCGGCTGGCCGTTGTCCCCATGGTCCTTGAGGCCCGCGGCCTCGACGTGACGCCGGGCATGATCAAGATCTTCCAACAGGCCAAAGACACCCAAGCGATCGACGCGCTTGAGGTGATCTACGCCGAAGAGGTCCACCACGTGGCCTATGGGTCCAAGTGGTTCCATTACCTGTGCGGCCGTGACGGGCTTGACCCCACGCCCGAGTTTCACCGTCTGGTGCGCAAGTATTTCCACGGCGGCCTGAAGCCCCCCTTCAACGAAGAGAAACGCGCCGAGGCCGGAATCCCGCCGGATTTCTACTGGCCCCTCGCCGATCAACCCTGCCCCTGATCACAGCGCCGCGAGGTGCCCGAGGGTCAAGGGCATCGCAAACCAAATGCTTCGGCAAGATGCTGCCCATTTTCCCGCGAAAGCACTTGTTTTGCCGATGAATTCCGCAAAAACCTTGCCAGCGATTCCCCCACCCGCTAACACGTCTGTGGACGTATCGGCTGGGGGGCTGCGTCAGGGATTGGGACGGATCAGGACAGATACGTGAAAACACGGCTGATACACAAACTTCACGTCGCACTTGAAAAGCGTTTTCCAGAAAAACGGCTTTTCCTGCGGTCGGACACGGAAACGCGCTTCATTCGCTTGAAACCGGAAACCCAGCTGATGGCATGGGCCGGCAGCGCGGTCGTCGTAAGCTGGACGATTATCGCAACGGCTGTCCTGTTGATGGACAGCATCGGGGCTGGCAACTTCCGCGCGCAGGCGCAACGTGATCAGGCAACGTATGAGGACCGGCTGAACGCCCTGTCCGACGAACGCGACATCCGCGCGTCCGAGGCCGTGGCCGCGCAGGAGCGTTTTTCTTCAGCGCTCGAACAGATTTCATTGATGCAATCCGAACTGCTGCGCTCCGAAGATCGCCGCCGTGAGTTGGAAACAGGACTTGAGGTCGTGCAGGCCACCCTGCGCCGGACCATGGGCGAACGCCAAGCCGCTGAAGAGCGTATTGCCTCCCTTGAGGCTGCGATTTCCGGCGACGGAAGTGGCGCGATCCTCGCACAATCCGGCGATGCCTCCGGCACGGTCGATCTGCTGGCCGACGCGCTGGCACAGACCGCTGCCGAACGGGACCAGATCGCGGCAGACGCCGAATTCGCCCTGACCCATGC
>JAHDFG010000140.1:4543-5866 GCA_020628265.1 Pseudooctadecabacter sp.
TCCGGCTATGGCCGTCTCATCAAAGTGCAGCACGCCTTCGGCATCGAGACCCGCTACGCCCACCTGAGCCGCATTCGTGTGAATGTTGGACAAAGGGTATCGCGCGGCGACCGAATTGGTGATATTGGCAACTCCGGACGGTCCACCGGCCCACACCTTCATTACGAAATCCGTGTAGGCGGTCGCCCTGTTAACCCGATGATCTACATAAGAGCTGGACAAGATGTTTTCTAAAAGCAAAATCAATGAGCCCGGCACGCCCGCTTCGCCCGCATCTTCCGACACGGCGAAACCCGCGAGCCCGACCCCTTCCCCTGCCCCTGCCGCAAGCGATTTCAAATCGTCTGCCCCCAAGGCCAAACCGCCAGCATCGCAGCTGAGCACCGACCTGCACATCACCGGTAACCTGAAGACATCTGGCGATATCCAGATCGAAGGCACCGTGGACGGCGACATCCGCGCCCACCTGCTGACCATTGGCGAAGGCGCCACCGTGAACGGCGAATGCGTGGCAGACGATGTGGTTGTGAACGGCCGGATCGTCGGCACAGTCCGCGGCCTGAAGGTACGCCTGACGTCCACCGCACGGGTTGAAGGTGACATCATCCACAAGACCATCGCGATTGAGTCCGGTGCCCACTTTGAAGGTTCTGTTCAGCGTCAGGATGACCCGCTGAACACGACCAAAGCAGCGCCGAAGGCTGCCGCGAAAGACTAACGTTTGACATCGCAGTCAAACGACGAAGGGGCCGGCAACACTGCACGGCCCCTTTTTGATGCCGCGTTCTGCGCGCCCGAAGGCAGGCGGTTCATCCTGATCTCCGCCGTTCTTGCGTCTTCCATGGGGTTCATCGACGGCACCGTGGTTTCCATTGCCATGCCCGCCATTCGCGCGGACCTGTCAGCGACCCTGACGGACGCCCAGTGGATCAACAACGCCTATATGGTCACGCTGTCAGCGCTGATCCTTGCAGGGGGCGCATTAGGGGACAAGTTCGGATTGGGGCGGATGTTTTCAGCCGGGATCGCGCTCTTTATGGTGACCTCGCTGTCCTGCGCGGTTGCGCCCTCACCAGAGGTCCTGATCCTTGCCAGATTTGCCCAAGGGGCCGGTGCTGCCCTGATGGTGCCCGGGTCGCTGGCCATCATTTCCCGAGCCTACCCCCGAGATCTGCGGGGCAAAGCCATTGGCACATGGGCCGCCTTCTCGGCGCTGACGACGGCCCTTGGCCCGATCATCGGCGGTCTGGCCCTGAGTATCGCCGACGACTGGATCTGGCGCGCGATCTTTGCCATCAACCTTCCGATGGGGGTCTTGGCGCT
>JAHDFG010000141.1 GCA_020628265.1 Pseudooctadecabacter sp.
CGCCTTCCATGACGATCTGCCCGCCTTCCATGATGTAGCCGTAGTCCGCCACCGAAAAGGCCACTTGTGCGTTCTGTTCCACCAGCAGGATGCTTACCCCGTCTTCGGCATTGAGCCTGCGCACGGTGTCGAAAATTTCGGTGATGATCTTGGGGGCGAGGCCAAGAGAGGGCTCATCCATCAGGATCATCGACGGTTCTGCGATCATGGCGCGGCCAAAGGCCAGCATCTGCTGCTCGCCGCCTGACAGGTAGCCAGCGATCTGTTTTTTGCGTTCTTTGAGGCGCGGAAAGAAGGCGTAGACCTTGTCGTAGTTCGGCGTCACGGCCCGCCCCTTAAGGGCGTTGGCGGCGGCGATCAGGTTCTCTTCGACGGTGAGTTCGGTGAAAATCCGGCGGCCTTCGCGGATGTGGAACAGACCTGCGTGCACCAGACCATCGGGCGTGTAGGACGACACAGGTTTGCCCTTGAACGTGATCCGCCCTTCGCGGACCTTGCCGTTTTCAAGCTCCAGCAGGCGGGTTGCGGCCTTCAGCGTCGTGGTTTTGCCCGCGCCGTTTGATCCCAGCAGGGCCACGATCTTGCCTTCCGGTGCCTCCAGTGACAGGCCGCGCAGGGCCTGCACCGTGTGGTGATAGACGACTTCGATGTTTTCAACTGTTAGCATCTGGGCATCCGCCTTGAGGGGTGCACCGCCCCTGCGAGGGGGGGCGGCGCTGTTTCGGATCAGGCTGTCAGCCAGTCGGACGTCGGCGTGAACAGGTTGGTTTCGGCCGAGTATTCGTAGACCCGACCAACGCCGACCTTGTTGTTCTCCATCGAGATGTTGGTGCCGTAGTAGCCGCCCAGATCCACGTCCTGAATCCCTGCGACCTGTTCGGCGACGTTGTCGGCCACGGACAGATCCTTGCCGGCCTCAGCGGCGCGGCGCAGGGCGATTGTCAGCAACTCAAGCGAGGCGAACGCCTGAATGCCCCATGTGGGCATGTAGTTTTCCAGCGGCGTGCCAGCCAGCGCGACCTTGGAGATTTCCGAGATCTGCTGCAGGCGCGGCGCGTCTTCCATGTCGTAGGAATAGCGGTAGGGCATCACACCCTGATACCCTTCAAGGAACGGGCCTGCTTCGGCGGTGACGCGGTCGGCGATGAGCTTTTCCATGCCCCAGAAGGTGCCCATGAACTTGGTCTGCAGGCCGAACTGACGCGCACCACCGATCAGCTGCGGCCAGACACCCGTCACGTAGCCCTGCAGGATGCAGTAGTCGGGGTTGGCCTGCGCCAGCTTGGTCACGTGGGTCGGAATGTCCGCACCTTGGGCCTTGGTGGATTCGATCAGGACGACCTCGATCCCCAGCTCGGCGGCGCGGGCCTGACCGTGGGCGATGGGGTCGGTGCCGAATTCGGTGTTCGAGTGGATGAAGGCAACCGTTTTGCCGCCCTTGGCCGCGATGTCCTGCAGCAGGATGTCGAACTGGTCCGCATAGGTCGGGCCGGACATGAACTGGTAGGGGTGGGTTTCGGGGTTCGCCAATTCGGTGGCAAAGGACGTGGACGTCATCATCCGCGCCTGATCGCCCTTCAGCTCGGGCCCGACCAGCTGCATGAAGCCGGTGCTGTCGCCGTAGTAGGCCACAAGGTTGGACCCTTCGGAGGCCAGTAGCCGCTGGTAGTTGGCCAGCGCGTTGGCAGGCACATAGCCGGAATCCTCGACCACGAAGCGGATGTTGGTGCCATCAATGCCGCCTTCGCCGTTGACCATGCTTTCAAACAGGGACAGCGCGGGTGCGATTAGCTGACCGGCGGTGGCGAAAGGCCCCGTCAGGGGCAGGGATGCGCCGATGATGTATTCAGACGGCTGCGCGCGCAGGACCGTTGGCATGGCAAGGGTCGCTGCACCGGCAGCGGCAGACCCGAGCAGGCCCCGACGTGTGAGTGATGTGTGTTTCATGGTTGTCCTCCCGTGGTTATTGACAACTAGCCGCGTGCAAACGGCCAGCGATTGAGTGCCCGAAACACACGGTCAGAGATCTGAGCAATCCCGAGCGGTTCGAACATGATGAACCCGATGATGAGGGCTCCGAAGAAGATTTCCTGCAAGGGCGCGCGGATCTGGGCGGCCTCGACCGTGCTGCCCATGAGTGCACCCAAGGTGAGTTTCAGGAATTCAGGCGCCAGCACGATGACAAGTGCACCGAACACCGGCCCCATCGTGCGCCCCATGCCGCCGACCACGAGGGCCGCGACCAGTTGCAGCGACAGCAGCAATTCGAACTGTTCCGGCAGCACCCGCGCGTAGAAATAGGCAAAGAGCGCACCGGCAAGGCCGCAGCACGCGGCCGAGATGGCAAAGCTGGTCAGCTTGTAACGCAGCAAGGACACGCCCAGGATTTCGGCGGAATAATCCCGTTCGCGGATGGCGATAAACGCACGGCCCACGCGGGTGCGGAACAGGTTTTGCACCAGAAGGACGGTGGCGAAGGCGCAGGCGGCGATCAGCGCGTAGACCTCGCGCTGGGTGTCCAGCACCCATCCAAAGAAGCTGGGATCAGCCGTGGTCAGCCCGTTCTTGCCGCCTGTGAACGGTGCCAGCGCATCCAGTTCGATCAGGAAGATGATGATAAAGCTGGCGCTGAGTGTGGCGACCGCAAGGTAGACACCTTTGACCCGAAGGGACGGCAGCCCCACGAGTAGCCCGATCCCTGCAGCCAGCGCCATCGCAGCGGGGATCGCGATAAAGGGTTGCAGCCCTGCGGGCACCGACAAAGCCGTGAGGCCCGCATGGATGATCGTCACACCGTAGGCCCCGATGGCCACGAACCCGCCATGTCCAAGTGAGATCAGGCCGGTGTAGCCCGTCAGCACGTTCACACCGACGACAGCGACGACCATGATGCCGTACTGGCAGGCAATCAGGATCAGGTAGTCATTGGCCACAAACGGAAAGAGGGCGGCGAGGGCGGCAAACCCCCAGACAAAGGCGGTCTTGTAGGCGTTGTTGTTGATCCGCTCATCCGCGGCATAGGTGGCTTTGAGGTTCCCGTTGATCATATCCGTTCCACCTCTTCCGAGCCCATAAGCCCGTGGGGGCGGATCAGGATGACGATCAGAACGGCGATGTAGGGCGTGACCTCAACCCAGTCGCCGCCCAACTGCCACTGCACCAGCGCCTCAAGCACGCCCACGCACATGGCGGCGATGAAGACGCCGACGAAGCTGTCCAGCCCGCCCATCAGGACGATTGCCAGAACCGAAAAGCCGAAAAGGCCAAGCGATGGCGATATGCCGTCCCGCGCCGCAAGGATCGCGCCCGCAACAGCGCCGGTGGCCGCCGCCAGAACCCAAGCCCGTGCAAAGACCTGCGGGACGGAGATGCCCATGGAATAGGCGGTCGATTGGTCCTCGGACGCGGCCCGCATGGCGACCCCTGCCGCCGACCGGCGCAGCCACAGCACAATCGCGCCAAAGATCGCGATGGCGATGACCATGCTGGCAAGGTTCGCGCCGAAGATGAACACGGGCGAGCCGAACACCTCGAACCGGATAGCGGGGTTGGGGGCCAGATAGGGCACCGATGCGGCATCGCCCGTCCAGATCATGGATTTGACGCCGGACAGGACGGAAATCAGGCCGACTGTGATCATGATCATCGCAAATTGTGATTGCCCCAAAAGCGGCCGCATGAAGAACCGTTCAATGACACGGGCCAGAAGGGAGGCCGCGATGATGGCGGCGATCAGGCCGAAGGCGATCCTTGGCAGGTTTTCCAGCCAGCTGAGGTAGGCGGCAGCCGGGGAAAACATCGGGGCCTCTGCCTTGGCGGTTGCCAGCCAGTCGGGGGCGTAGGTCAGATCGGGGAACCAGTCGGACGCAGGCAAAAGCACCGCGAAGGTGTAGTAGAAATAGGCCCCCATCATGATGACGTAGCCATGGGCGAAATTGACCACGCGGGTGGCTTTGTAGACGGCGACGATGCCAAGGGCGATCAGGGCGTAAATCGCGCCGGACATCAGGCCGTTGATGGCAAACTGAAAAACCTGCCCCATCACGCCGCCTGCCCGAGGTAGGCGTCAACGACGGCGCTGTTGTTTGCGATTTCGTCTGGCGTGCCTTGGGCGATCTGCTGGCCGAAGTTCAGCACGACGATGCGCGAACAGATGTCCATGACCATATGCATGTCATGTTCCACCAGCAGAACGGTGGTGCCAAATTTTTCCTGCACATCGAGGATGAAGCGCGCCATGTCGGCGGTTTCCTCGCGGTTCATGCCTGCGACCGGTTCATCCAGCATCAGAAGTTTCGGCTGCATCGCCAAGGCCCGTGCCAGTTCGACCCGCTTTTGCAGGCCATAGGGCAGGGCGGTGATCGGTGCCTTGCGGATGTGGTCGATTTCTAGAAAGTCGATGATCCGTTCTTCCAGATCAGCCCGTAGTTCCAGCTCTTCCTTTTGGGCGGACCCGAAATAGCGCAGCGCGGACCACAGGTTTGTGTTGAGCCGCGTGTGGCACCCCAGTTTGATGTTATCGAGGACAGACATGCCACGGAACAGCGCGATGTTCTGGAACGTGCGGGCCATGCCCAGTTCCGCCCGCGCGTTCGGCTTCAGGCCCGAGATATCCTGTCCGTCGACAATCACGCGCCCCGTGCTGGGCGTGTAGAATCCGGACAACACATTGAAGAGCGAGGTTTTGCCCGCGCCATTGGGTCCGATCACGCCGGTGATTTCGCCTTTGGCCGCCTCGAACGAGACCCCTTGCAGGGCCTTCACGCCGCCAAACGACAGATGAACATCCTCCACCCGAAGCATAGTCCCTCCCAAGACCAGTGTTGCCCGGTTATTCGAGTACTGTGCCACAAGTCCTTTGACTTGCAAGTCAGAGCTTACTTGACCTTACGTTCGATCGCGTCGCGGCTGAAAGACAAACAACGGGCGCAAGGGGGAAGGGACCCACAATGCAAAACGGCGCGAGGGAGCCTCGCGCCGTTTCAAGGTCATGAAAAGGACAGCCGATTATTCGGCGGCGATCAGGCCCATGCTTTCCAGCTTCAGCAAAACCTGATGGGCGCAGTTGTCCACGTCCACGTTCTCGGTTTCGACGCTGAGTTCGGGGTTCTGGGGCACATCGTAGGGGTCGGAGATGCCGGTGAATTCCTTGATCTTGCCTTCGCGTGCCAGCTTATAGAGGCCTTTGCGGTCGCGGCGTTCGCATTCCTCGATCGAGGTGGCGACGTGCACTTCGACGAAAGCACCGAAGGCTTCGATGTCTTCGCGAACCGCGCGGCGGGTCGTGGCGTAGGGCGCGATGGGCGCACAAATAGCGATACCACCGTTCTTGGTGATCTCGGAGGCGACATAGCCGATGCGGCGGATGTTCAGGTCACGGTGCTCTTTGCTGAAGCCCAGTTCGGACGACAGGTTCTTACGAACGATGTCACCGTCCAGCAGCGTCACAGGGCGGCCGCCCATTTCCATCAGCTTGACCATCAGCGCGTTGGCGATGGTGGATTTACCGGACCCGGAGAAGCCGGTGAAGAACACAGTGAAACCCTGCTTGGAGCGCGGCGGCTTGGTGCGTCGCAGTTCCTTGACGACCTCGGGGAAGGAGAACCACTCGGGGATTTCCAGACCTTCGGCCAGACGGCGGCGCAATTCGGTGCCGGAGATGTTGAGGATGGTGATGTCATCCTTGTCCTTGATCTCGTCGATGGCCTCGTATTGGGCGCGTTCCTGCACCCAAACCATGTGTTTGAAGTCGACCATTTCGATGCCCATTTCTTCCTGATGCTCGCGGAAGAGGTCCTGCGCATCGTAGGGGCCGTAGAAATCCTCACCGGCGGAGTTCTTGCCGGGGCCTGCGTGGTCGCGGCC
>JAHDFG010000142.1 GCA_020628265.1 Pseudooctadecabacter sp.
GCGGGCTGCACCTGACCGTCGGCCAAAGGGGCAGACGCGGAGATGCCACCGGCGGCGGCGAGGTCTTCGATCTGACGGTCTGACAGGACCCCGTGTTTCATGACCATCCCCCTGCGGTCCCGCGACAGACCCAGCGGCGCCGGATCATCGTGATACAAAAACGCCCACCGACGCGGTTGCGTGGCGGGCGATTTTGAATGGTCGGGCTAGCAGGACTCGAACCTGCGACCTTCCGTCCCCCAGACGGACGCGCTACCAGGCTGCGCCATAGCCCGACGATGGGGCGTTCATAGCGAAACTGACCGCTGGGGCAAGACGTAAAACGCATCAAGGACGCAAGTTCAGCGCGCAGTGATCCGCGCACGCACATCGCGCAGACGTGCGAGCAGGGGGGCGATGTCGGCGGCGCGCTGTTCCAAGGCACCGTCGGGCACCTTTTGCAGCAGGTGGAACAGCCGCGCGGGGGCCTTGCTGTCACTGTCTGACGGATCGGCGGGCACGGCGGCCACAGTCGCAGCCATATCCTGCGCAGAATCTTGGGCGGCTTCCGGTTCATTGTCCGCGACCTCGACCTCTGGGGGGGCTTCGCTTTCAGCGTCTTCGGCGGAGGCGGCAGGGTCTTCGTTGCGTGACACGGCATCCAGACTGACCCGCGGACCTGCCGGTTTGGCTGCCGGCATTGCCACCACATTGGTGAGTTCGACCGCAACAGCCGGTTTGGGGTCGTCTGACGGGGCGGGAGCATCTGTCACGGAGGTTTGGTCAGATGAGGCCGCGGCCTTTTCAATCGGGGCGGGAGCCTCTTCCACCGGTTCGGGGGCAGGCGTCACATCGTCGGCGACAACATCCGTTTGCGGTACGGCCAGCACATCAGCACCAATCGCTGCCACATGTTTGACGCCCTGTTCGCGCAACAGTTTTTGCGCACCCTTGATCGTCATTCCGTCGTCATGGAGGATTTTCTTGATCCCTGCCAGCAGCTCAATATCGGCGGGGCGGTAATAGCGCCGCCCGCCCGCCCGCTTGACGGGTTTGACCTGACTGAACTTGCTTTCCCAGAACCGCAGCACGTGAGCGGGCGTATCCAGCGCCTCGGAGACCTCCGAGATCGTTCGAAAAGCGTCGCGGGATTTTGACATCCGCCCCGGCCTTAGGACTTGTTGCCCGCGGCGACGCGGTCTTTCATCAAGTGGCTGGGCCGGAAGCTGAGGACACGGCGGGGTGTGATGGGCACCTCTTCGCCGGTCTTGGGATTGCGCCCGACACGTGCCGCCTTGTCGCGGATCGAGAAGGTGCCAAAGGACGAAATCTTGACAGATTGACCATTGGCCAATGCGTCCGACATGTGTGTCAGAACACTCTCTACCAGATCGGCACTTTCATTTCGGGACAACCCCACCTCTTCGTGGACGGCATCGGCAAGATCCATCCGTGTCAGTGTTTTGTTGACCATTTTATACCCCGTTGTTTGGAGCGACTGTAGGACGCAGGCAAAAACAGAGTCAATATCAGTGGGTTGTCAGATTTTGTTTACACGAGTTTGCAAGGTGTAAGGGCGCTACCAGCGCACAACGACCGCGCCCCATGCCAGACCGCCGCCGATGGCTTCGGTGACAATCAGATCGCCGCGTTTGATCTGGCCGCGTTCGACGCCAACGGACAAGGCCAGCGGGATGGACGCGGCGGAGGTGTTACCGTGGTCCTGAACCGTCACCACGACCTTGTCCATGCTGACGCCCAACTTCTTGGCGGTGCCCTGAATGATGCGGATGTTGGCCTGATGGGGGACGATCCAATCAACATCGTCGTGGCCCAGCCCCGCTTTGGCCAAGGCGCTGTCGGCGGTTGATGCCAGTTTTTCCACGGCCTGCCGGAACAGGGCGTTACCTTGCATCACAATAAAGCCTGTTTGCTGGCTGACCATGCCGCCATCGACGTAGAGCAGGTCTTTATACCGCCCGTCGGAATTCAGATCGAGGCCAAGGACACCGCGGTCGTCCGCCGTGCCATCGCCTTCTTCGGCCTCAAGGATCAGCGCCCCTGCGCCATCGCCAAAGAGCACACAGGTGGCGCGGTCGGTGAAATCCAGAATCCGGCTGAAGGTTTCCGCGCCGATTACAAGCACGCGTTTGGCCTGACCGGACAAGATCAAACCGTTGGCATTGGCCAGCGCATAGACGAAACCCGCGCAAACCGCTTGAATGTCATAGGCAAAGCCTTGGGTCATGCCCAGTTTCTGCTGCACCATGGTCGCGGCAGAGGGGAAGGTGAGGTCCGGCGTGGAGGTCGCGACGATCACCGCGTCGATGTCGTCCGGTTCCAAGCCCGCCATCGCCAGTGCGTTTTGGGCCGCCTTGGCCCCAAGGTCGGATGTATATTCGCCATCGGCTGCGAAATGTCGGCGTTCAATACCGGACCGCGTCCTGATCCATTCGTCAGTCGTGTCCAGCGTCTTTTCGAATTCAGAATTGGGGACCACACGTTCGGGCAGGTAGTGGCCGACGCCTTTGACGGTCGCACGAAGGGTCATGTTTGCGGGGTGTCCTTGCTCGCGCCATTTGACGGCGTCTCTTCCGTTACGTCATCTTGCGCAAGGACGGCGGCGGATGCAACCCGTGCCGCCAGCTTGTCTGAAAAGCCGGAGCGACCCAGTTGGGCGGCCAGTTTGACGGCGGCTGCGACGCCCGTTGCGTCTGCCGAGCCGTGGGACTTGATGACGGTGCCATTCAAACCGAGGAATACACCACCATTGACACGGCGGGGGTCGATCTTCTTGCGCAGGCGCCCCAGTGAGGTGGCGGCGAGCAGGGCCGCGATGCGCGAGAAGGGGGTGGCCTTAAAGGCCGCGCGCAGCGACTCGGAGATGAAGGTCGCGGTGCCTTCACCGGTTTTCAGCGCCACGTTGCCGGTAAAGCCGTCCGTGACGATCACGTCCACGCGGTCGGAGGGCAGATCGCCGCCCTCAACGAATCCCACATAGTCGAAATCGCCCTTGGGGGCGGCACGGCGGATGATCTCATTGGCGACCTTCAATTCCGCGCGGCCCTTGTGTTCTTCGACACCCACGTTCAACAGCCCCACGCGGGGGCGGTCTAGGCCAAGGCCGTTGCGGGCGTAGGATGCGCCCATAAGCGCATAGGTCAGAAGGTCTTCTTCGTCGGCGCGGATATCGGCGCCTGCGTCCAGCATGACGTTGAAACCGGCCGCATTGCGCGAAGGCCAGAGGCAGGCAATCGCGGGGCGGTTCACGCCTTCAGCCTTGCGCAGGCGGATCATTGAAACAGCCATCAACGCGCCGGTGTTGCCGCAAGACACACAAACGGAGGCCTCTTTGTTGCGCACGGCCTCAATCGCGGACCACATGGATGTGGTCTTGCCGTGGCGCATTACGTGGCTGGGTTTGTCAGACATCGACACCACGTCGGGGGCGTCGACAATCTTGACGAAAGGCTTGATTTTCTTCTGCTCTACCAGCGGTTTAAGAACCGCAGAAGGGCCGTGCAGAAGGATGCGGACGTCTTCGGCTTCGCTCAGAAAACGCGCAAGACCCGCAACAATCGGCGCGGGTCCCTGATCGCCGCCCATGGCGTCGACCGACAATACAAGTTCTTCAGCGTACGGGTCTGCCGTATTATTTGGCGCGGACATAAGGATCCCCTTTACCGGCCGACCCTAAGGCTTACGCTGCGTCGTCGTCCAGATCGATTTCGTCGGCCTGTGCAATCACTTCGCGGTCAGCGTAGTGGCCGCAGGACGGGCAGACGTGGTGGGGACGCTTCAGCTCACCGCAGGAGGGGCATTCGTTCGGGTTCGCACCATCAAGAGCGTGGTGGGACCGACGGTTGTTCCGGCGGGATTTGGAGATTTTATTCTGTGGGACAGCCATGTCTCAACCTCGGGTATCTGGCCTGACCTGCAGCGGCCGGACCTATTGAAATTCGTGCTTCATCAGAGCGTTTCGCGGTGCTTTAGGGCATTCCCGTGCGCCTGTCGACCCTCATCTGAAAGAAGGCGCGAACATACTGCGATTCCTTTAAGACGCAAGTGTTTTTGCCCCTAGGTGGAACGGTCAGTCGTCGTCCTTGTTTTCAAGGCTGTCGCGTAGGGCGGCAAGGCCCGCGAAGGGGCGTGCGTCCTCGTCCGTCATTGCCGCCTTGCCGGGTTCGGTGAAGACTGCCGTGCCGGTTTCCGCGCCGTCAATGCGGGGATAGGGCGGCAGGGCGAGGGCCAGAGCCTCGGACATGACGGCGACCAGATCGAGTGTTTCGGGCAGAGGATCGGTGGTCTCATCCTCCGGCATCTCGATTTCGGCGGCATCAGGAAGGTCGTATTGGGCGGCATAAGTGCGCACCACATCTTCGTCGATACGGGTCGTCACAGGTTCCAGTGTGACCACGCAGGCCTGCTGGACCGTCGCGCCCAGTCGTGCGGTCAGGCGCCAGTCGGTTTTGCCCAAAGGATCAATCGATCCTTCGAAACGCAGTTTGCGCAGGGTGAGCACGCCCAGTGTTTCGGCCAGCGCTGCGCGACCGGCGGCATCCGGCTCAAGCAAAAAGTGGCTCCGCTTACGGCCCTGAAGGTCGGCCAGTCGGATCTGGTGGCTGGGGAGGTCTGACATATGCGGGCACCCTTGAATAACGTCGCCTGATCGCTGTAAATGCGATAAAACACGCAAGAAGCCAACGCAAATCAGTTGGCTGCGCGGAAGGGGTGAGCATGGCGACGATCGGATCATGGACAAAGCGCGCGGCACGCATGGCTTTGATGGGTGGCGTTCTGGCGCTGGCGGCGGGGTGCACGACACTCTATCGCAACCATGGATATGCGCCGTCCGACGAGCAATTGGCCGAAGTGCTGGTGGGTGTCGATACCCGCGGGACTGTATCCGATGTCATCGGGCCTCCGACAGCCTCGGGCGTCGTGAACGGCGGTGATTTCTACTACGTTCAAAGCCGGTTCCGTCATTTCGGACCCCTTGAGCCCCGCGAGATTGACCGCGAGGTCGTGGCGATCCGATTTGATCCCGAAGGTGTCGTCAGCAATGTGGAGCGGTTCGGCCTTGAGAACGGGCGCGTGGTGGCCCTGTCGCGTCGTGTGACGCAGGACAACGTGCGCGATACGACATTCTTGCGGCAGCTGTTCGGGTCCATCGGGCGCTTTAATGCCGGTGACTTCATCGGCGGCGGATAAGGCGTGGCAAGGCCTGCCGACAGCACGGTGCGGCGTTAGCATGGCGAAAGATCATACAGACAGTTTGGGCGGCCTGTTGCGGCAGGGGGGCTATGTGGCGCGTGTTGCGGCTGGTGCGGCAGACATCCGTGCGGCCCAAGCCCTGCGGCATGCCTGTTTTGTAGAGGCCGCGGGCCGTCCGGCATTGCCGCGCGGGCTGGAAGCCGACAGGTTTGACGACGTCTGCACCCATGTTCTGATCGAAGATGGGCAAGGCCGTGTGAAAGGCACCTTCCGTGTGCAGGTGTTCGACGGGCCTGCGGCCTTGAAGCAAAGCTATTCGGCGCAGACTTACGATCTTTCGGCCCTGACGGGCGGACCGTTTCTGGAACTGGGCCGCTTCTGCGTGGCGCAGGATGTGGCCGACAGCGATGTGGTTCGTCTGGCGTGGGGCATGCTGGCGCAGCTTGTGGACCGGACCGGAGCGCAGATGTTGTTCGGCTGTTCATCCTTTCAAGGGATCGACCCTGCGCCCTACACGCAGGCTTTTGACCTCTTGGCGGCCTCCCACCTCTGCGACCGGATCGGCCGGATCGCGCCACAGGTTTATGAGTTTGCAGCGCAGGCGCGTCCGGTTCGGGACCGCAAAGCGGCCCTTGCCCAGCTTCCGTCTTTGTTGCGGACCTATCTGGG
>JAHDFG010000143.1:0-3310 GCA_020628265.1 Pseudooctadecabacter sp.
GCACCAATGGCATTCAGGCGATGGACCTTGTGGCCCGCAAGATGATGGACGGCGGTGACGCCGCCTTTGCTCTGCTGGACGAAATCGAAGCCCACGCCGAAGCCAACAAAGACGCGGCCCCTGACCTTGTGGACCCTGTCTGGCAGGCCTGTGAAACCCTGCGCGAGACGACCGAGTGGCTTGTGGCCCAAGACATGGACAACCGCTTCGCCGGAGCCGTGCCCTACCTGCGGGCCTTCGCGCGGGTTCTGGGCGGTCACTACCACCTTGTGGCGGCTCTGCAGGGCGATGAGGCCCGCAAGCGTTTGGCGACGTTCTACATCAAACGTCTGTTGCCGGAACACGCGGCTTTGCTGGCCCATGTCCGTGAAGGCGCTGACGACCTGATGGCGATTTCGATCGACGATCTGGCCGCCTGACCCGATCTGGGTTAGGCCACGCCTATGACAGAGCCGATCAGATACCCATGGGACACCCCGCCCGCTGAGGGTGAAGCAATCACCGTCGCGGATGGTGTTCTTTGGATGCGCCTGCCGCTGCCCATGGCGCTGGATCATGTGAATGTCTACGCGCTGGATGACGGGACAGGCTGGACGGTGATCGACACCGGCTTTGACAGCCGCAAGACGCGGGGGATCTGGGAAACGCTGTTGAACGGTCCCCTTGCAGGCAAACCCGTGACCCGCGTGATCGGCACCCACCACCACCCCGACCACATCGGCCTTGCCGGCTGGTTTCAGGAGGCGGGCGCGGACCTCGCCATGCCGCGCACCGCTTGGTTGATGGCACGGATGCTGACGCTGGATGAACAGCCCGCCTACCCGTCCCGCTCTATCACCTTCTACGAACGGGCAGGGATGGATGCGGCCATTCTGGACAAACGCCGCAACGACCGCCCCTTCAATTTCGCCGATTGCGTCCACCCCATGCCCCTCGGCTACACCCGTTTGCAAGAAGGCGGCACGATCCAGATGGGCGGGCGTACATGGGACATCCGCATGGGCAACGGCCACGCGCCGGAACACGCGACGTTCTGGTCACGAGACGACAATCTGGTCATCGGCGGCGATCAACTTCTGCCCTCGATCAGCCCGAACATCGGCGTCTACCCCACCGAACCGGACGCCGACCCGCTGGCCGAATGGCTTGAGGCCTGCGAACGCCTCGCCCCCTTCGCGCGGGAGGATCATCTGGTCCTAGGCGGTCACAAATTGCCCTTCACCGGCCTGCCCACACGGATGCGCCAGTTGATCGACAATCACCACGGCGCGTTGAAACGCCTGATCGCTCATATCGCCGCCCCGAAACGGGCGGGAGATTGTTTTGCCCCACTGTTCAAACGGCAAATTGGCGAAGGCGAATACGGGCTGGCATTGGTCGAGGCCTTGGCCCACCTCAACCACCTGCACCAAACGGGCCAAGCCAGCCGGACACTGGGCGAAGACGGGGCCTATTGGTTTCAGGCCACCTGACGGGCGCATTCCAACGGTAGGGTTGTAACACGGTCCGCCGGCACTTCGTCCCACGCGCCGCCGTCCAAAGGCTCAGACGCGAACGCACGTCCGCCATTGTCCAAAACGCCCGAGGCATAAAGTGTCGGCGCCCGACCCACTGACGCATGGCGAAAACCATAGAGCGTCTCGCCATCAGTAAAGACGCAGGTGACCTTAACCGGATCAGCACCGGTCCCGATCTGGCGCAGCGTTTCAGCCATGGCGCGGTCGGGGTCACTTTCCAACCCGTTGGCCAGCAAAGTCAGAAAGATCATCTCGCTATCTGTGGACCCACGCCGCGCGGCATAAAGGTCATCTGGCAGCGCCTGTTCCAGCCTGCGCCGTATCCGCGCGAAGTGCGGGATCTGGCCGTTGTGCATAAACGACCAACGCCCATGGACGAACGGATGGCAGTTCGCGCGACTGGTCTCGCCCACCGTACTGGCGCGCACATGGGCCAGAAACAGACGGGATCGCACCATGCGACACAGACTGGTCAGATTGCCATCGGCCCAAGCAGGCAACACGTCCCGATAGAGCCCCGGCTCCGGCCGGTCGTCATACCACGCAATGCCGAACCCATCGCCGTTCACGGCCAGCTTGGCCTCGCTGGCGTGCTGGCTTTGCTCCAGCAGTGAATGCTTGGGATGCACGATGATGTTTTCAAGCGGGATGGCGGGGCCCGTGTAGGCCGTAATTCGACACATGTCAGTGACGGGCCTCCATCCGCGCGACCAACTTGCGCAGGATTCGGCTGGCTGTGGTTTCACACAAGGCAGGGACAAGCGCATGAATCAGGGCAGCCCCTGCAGCAACGGCCAGCCAGAAGCAAAAGCCAAGGGCGAACGCCATGTGCTGCAGGTAGCTTTCATTCACGGTGGCGGGGTGGTCCAGAAACACGCGGCTGAACATGGTGGAACGGGGGGACGGGGTGGTGTCTGACATGGCGGGCCTTTCTGCGTTGCAGCCACACTAGCCAGCGAGCACGCACAAAACGTCCCAAAGGTGATGGTCAAAATCCCCAATATTGGGATAATGTCCCGATATGCAGATAGAAATCGACACAATAGACCATAAGTTACTAGCACTTTTGCAAAAAGATGCCACATTGTCCGTGGATGCCATCTCTGATGCCGTCGCTTTGTCCCGCAATGCCTGCTGGCGGCGGATCAAGGCGCTGGAGGCAGCGGGGATCATCAAGGCCCGTGTCGCGATCCTAGATGCAAGCAAGGTCGGCTGCCCCCTGACGGTTCTTGTCCTGATCCGCACCGATCACCACTCAGACGCATGGCGGCGCGACTTCTCGGCCGTTGTCGCGGCCCTGCCAGAAATCACCCAAGCCTTCCGGATGACCGGCGATCTGGACTACGTTCTCAAGGTCCAACTGGCGGACGTTGCCGCCTATGACCAATTCTACAAGCGCCTGACTTCACGGATTTCTGTATCGGACATCTCTGCCAGTTTCGTTATGGAAGACATCAAAGACACGACGGCCCTCCCGATCTGAGGGGGTCGATCTGAAAGGACTGATTTTATGGACGATACCATCAGCACCTCTGCCGAAGCGCTTGAGGCCGCCGCCCTACCCCACCTGCACGAGGTCCATGCGGACCCCAATGCCACCCCGCCCGATACCGCAGCGCTTAAGGAACAGGGCCCCAAGAGCCCTGCGCGGTGGGCCTATGAACGGCTGATCCTTTATATCCAGAACTTTGAAAAGCAGCTGGATAACGAACACGAGGTCGCCATGGGTTTTGCAGGTGACACGTCCGGCGTGATCCGCATCGAAGGCATGGGCTATTTCGACCCCGACATTA
>JAHDFG010000143.1:3410-5735 GCA_020628265.1 Pseudooctadecabacter sp.
GACACGTCCGGCGTGATCCGCATCGAAGGCATGGGCTATTTCGACCCCGACATTATCACCTTCTACGGATCAGACCCCACGGGCACCAAAACCCAGCTGGTCCAGCATGTGACCCAGCTTTCGGTGATGCTGCGCGCTTTGCCCAAGCAGGTTGAGGCCGCCGAGCCGAGCCGGATAGGGTTCCGTCTGGCTGCCGATCTTGATGGCGCAGATGTGACGACCTGACCCAAGGGTTCGGGGCTGACATTGTCCTTTGAATCAGCTAATCCGCTGCCAACAGACAAAGGGAACTGAAACATGGCTGACCACAAGCACGGCGAAATGGACATCTCCGTTCAGGAAAAGACGTTCAACGGCTTCATGAGCATGGTGACAAAAGGCACCGTGATCATCATCGTTGCGCTCATCCTGCTTGCACTGATCAACGGCTAATCAGATGCAGCGGCGCACCTTCCTTCTAGCAGCACCGGCAGCCCTTGCGGGCTGCGGGACCGTCACACGGGAAGAAGTCGTCGCCAGCATGGCAGATGTGAACCGTGTCGCCTACGCCCACCCCGGGCCGAAGCGGCTGACGCTCTTCACGATGAAGAACGTGGGCTCCGGCAACGGGGCGCACACCGGGCTGATGATCAACGCCAGCCAGCGCGTGCTTTGGGACCCTGCGGGAACCTTCGGGCATCCCAGCATCCCCGAACGCAACGATGTGCACTTCGGCATCACCCCGCAGCTGGAACAGCTTTATATCTCTTACCACTCGCGTGAGACGTATTACACGCTGATACAAGAGGTCGACGTTCCAGCCCAGACCGCGGAAATGGCGCTGCAACTGGCCATGGCGAACGGGCCGACGCCCAAAGCCGCCTGCACACGTCACACATCCCGCCTGTTGGGCCAATTGCCCGGCTTCGGGCAGATCCAGTCGGCGTTCTTTCCGGACAAGCTGTCGGATCAATTCGCCCAAATTCCGGGCGTTCGCAGCCGCGAATATTTTGAAGACGACAGCGACGACAAATCCGTCGCCGCCGCCGAGATTGACGAGCTTCTGCGCGCGCAGGCCGCTCAGTAACCGGCCAACATCCAAAGCAAGGCATAGAGCGTCGCACCACCAGCCAGTATGGCGAGGATTGCGTTGCGCGTGGCCATGCCGACCCCGAACGTCACCAGTGCCGCGGCAAGCCGCGCCGGATCAACCTCCCCGCCTGTCGCATCGGGCCACAGGACCAGCGGTGCCACCAGACCGGGCAGGACGGCAACAGCGGTGTAGCGCAAGTGACGCAAGACCCATTCGGGCAAATCCCTCCCCCCGATCAGGCCAAGGAAAGACAGGCGGATCAGATAGGTTCCGATGCCCAAAACAATGATAATCGTCCAGATATAGGCGTCGGTCATGGCTTTGCCCTCCGCGCCATAAGGACTTCGACCTGCGCGCCCACGGCCATCGCGACCAAAGCGGCCACCAACAATCCCAGATTATAAGGAAGGCCTGACAGCGCGAGGGCCAGCATGATGGATGTCAGTGCAGCAACCACATGGGCCAGACTGCGCAACATCGGCGCGATAATTGCCAGAAAACAGATCGGCACCGCAAAATCGAGGGCCATCCATTCGGGGATCGCGTCACCGATCCATAGTCCAAGCCCCGTCGCTGCCACCCACATCGGACATACCGGCGACACCGCGCCAAAAAAGAAAGCGACCCTTTCGGACAGGGTCAATTCGGGCCTGTCCTCGTAAAGATTGATGGAGACAGCATAGCTCTGATCGACGTTGACATAGGCCGCCAGCGCCCGCGTCCAGAACGGTGCCTTCCCGATCCAGACGGCCAATGACGCCGAATACATCGCCATGCGCAGATTGACCGCCAGTGCGGTCGCAATGACAATCAGGATGGGCGCGTTCTCGGCCATCAGCTGAAGGGCGGCAAACTGTGACGCCCCCGCGAAAACGACCGAAGAGAAGGCGATGGTTTGCACCGGCGTCAGGCCCAGTTCTGCAGCGAGAACACCGAACAGAATTGCAAAAGGAACCACCACCAAAAGGAACGGCACGCCTGCGCGGAAGCCGGCCCAATACCAGGATTTCGGGGTCGCGCGGGTCATAAGGTTGCCTTACACTTTGCTGTAATTCGTCGTAGCGGGCAGGCGGTCGATTAGCAATCTTCTCCGCCCGCGGTATCACAAGGCAGAATAATGCACGCAAGTTGCGCCCTTCTATGCTGCAAGGAGGCCCGTGATGGGTGCTCCTGATCCGGTTGGTGTGATCCTCGCCGGTGGGGCGGGGCGACGGATGGGTGGCGCGTCCAAGGCCGATCTGACCTTGGGCGGC
>JAHDFG010000144.1 GCA_020628265.1 Pseudooctadecabacter sp.
GCCGCGGCTTAAGCGGCGCGGGCTTCCTGTTCGGCGGCTTCTGCCACCGCGCGACGCTCGCTCTCCTCACGGGAGAGGGCCACGGAGGTGCGGACACCTTTGCCCACGAAATCCATAAGGCCCTGAACAACACGTTCGTTGGGGTCGATGCCGGCGCAGGACAGCACTTCGCGTCCGTCACGTGACCGGGCCCAGCGGGCGATTTGCTCAGGTCCGTTGCCATACTTCTTGTCATCAGCAATCGCGTCATCCAAGGCGGCCAGAACCACTGCAGCAAAGAGCTTGCGGGCGCGGTTGCCTTGTTCATTGTTAAACGCTGTGCCGTCGACGAAATCTCGCATATTCGGTCCTTAGTTTGGTTCGCTTTGTTTTTGGTCTTGTAACTCGCGTGAGGGGCAATATGCCCATTCTCACACGATTCGGGGTTCTTCTTTTGGAATAGCAGCCATGCGCTTATGGCATAACTGCACCCGTGCGTAAACAGTATCTGGTTTGCTTGCGCGGGTAGCTGCTACCGGATATAGGCTCCGTCAACTTATCTTCAACCTTTAGACAACTTTTGGACACATTTGGGTCATGGCGAAAATCAACGGTAACGAAATCAAGATCGGGAACGTGCTGGAGCATAATGACGGGCTTTGGGCCGCGGTGAAGGTCGATCATGTGAAGCCGGGAAAGGGTGGTGCGTTTGCACAAGTCGAACTTCGCAACCTGCGCAACGGGTCCAAATTGAACGAACGCTTCCGGTCCGCCGATAAAGTCGAGAAGGTCCGTTTGGAGCAAAAAGATCAACAATTCCTTTACGAGACGGACGGGATGCTGGTCTTCATGGACACCGAAACCTACGAACAGATCGAACTGCCAGCCGAGTTGCTTGGCGAGCGCCGTCCGTTCCTGCAAGACGGCATGATTGCGGTCATCGAGTATTACGAGGATGAGGCGTTGAACGCCTCCCTGCCGCAGAAAGTCACCTGCAAGATCGTCGAGACGGAGCCGGTGGTTAAGGGCCAAACGGCAGCAAATTCATTCAAGCCGGCCATTTTGGACAACGGTGTGCGTGTCATGGTGCCGCCTTTCGTGGGCCAGGACGAAGACATCGTCGTGAACACAGAAACAATGGAATACGCCGAACGGGCCTAGACCCCGCCGGAGCACCCAAACGGAAAAGGCCGCCCCTGATGGGCGGCCTTTGCATTTTTTATTGGCGCTTTATGGCCGACCTGAGCCCACGTCCCGTTGGAAGGGTCGTGATGGCCAGTCTCGGATCAGGTATTTATGCATCAAAGAAGGTCAGGTGCGGCGCAAACGGGCCCCGTCTGCGGTCATCTCACCTGTGGCGCGGTCGAAGCGCAAGTGCGCGATGGCGTGGCCGCCTGATTGGGTGAACAGGGTTCCGGCCGTTTTGTCACCGGCGGTGATAGCTGTTCCGACCGGTGCTGTTCCGGTGATGGCAACCTGAACAAGCCCTTTCTTGAGCTCTGTCTTGTGTTTCATGCGGGCAGCGATTTCCTGACCGACATAGCATCCTTTGCGGAAGTCGATGCCGTTCAACCTCTCGAAGCCTGCTTCGAGGATATAGGTGTCGGGTGTCAGCTCGATCCGGGTTTCGGGGATCACATGGGCCACACGTAGGGCATCCCAGTCCGTATCGTCTTTGAGTGGCGTGTCAGCGATTTGGCGCCAGCCCAGTGCAGCATGTCGCGGGTCTGGTGCGGCTTCTTGCGGCATGGGGCCGGTGCCGCGCCTGATGTGGGCCGCCATTTCCGAGATATCCACCTTAGCGCGGAGCCGGTACATGGTCAGACGTTGAGCCAGTGTGGGGGCATGGCTGGTGGCCACGTCCAAGGCGAGCCCTGCGTCCGTTTTCCAGACGAAGAAATCCGCGATGTATTTGCCCTGCGGCGTCAAAAGGGCAGCGTAGACGGGCCCTGTCGCGACTTTCATGATGTCGTTCGTGACCAGTCCCTGAAGGAAGTCGGGGGCGTCAGGTCCGGTCAGTTGAATGAGGGTGCGTTCTGTCATTTCTGACATCTAGGCGCGCGGTGGGCGTCTGAAAAGGCGCGACAGCCAGCTTGTTCGCGAGGGGCGGTTCTTGATTGGCGAAGCTGTTGCCGCGGGGCGGTTGGTGTCGTCGATCACCTGTTTGCCGTCACGGAATTGCAAACGGTAGAGGTCCGCATAGAGCCCGCCTGCCGCCAGAAGGGCGTCATGGGTGCCTTCATCAACCACGCGTCCCTTGTCCATGACCACGATCTTGTCCGCGTTGCGGATCGTCGACAGCCTGTGTGCGATCACGAGGGTCGTGCGCCCTTCGGCCAGCCGGTCGAGGGCGGATTGGACAATGGTTTCGGATTTGGTGTCCAGCGCGCTGGTGGCTTCATCAAGCAGGAGAATGGGTGTGTCCCGCAACAGCGCGCGCCCGATTGCCACGCGCTGGCGCTGGCCGCCGGACAGGTTGGAGCCGCGCGGCCCGGCAGGGCTTTCCAGGCCGTCGGGCAGCTTGTCGAGGAAGTCCGCGATATGGGCGGCCTCCAACGTGCGCTGAAGGTGGGCGTCGTCTACCTCCTCCTGCCCGAGCAGGATGTTTTCACGCAGGCTTTCATCAAAGAGGGCCGCATCTTGCGACACTGTTGAGACCAGAGCGCGGAGGTCTTTGAGGTCGAGCGAGTCGATGTTCGTGTCGTTCAGCAGCACCGCGCCGGACTGGGGCTCAACCAAACGGGTGAGGACATTGAACAAGGTGCTTTTGCCCGCGCCTGATGCGCCGACGAGGGCTGTGGTCTTGCCGGCCTCGGCCACAAAGCTCGCGCCACGCAGGACCGGCAGGTCGCCATAGGAGAGGTCAACCGCGTCAAACGTGATGCGAGGTGCGCCTGTCGGGGCAGGGGCCACGGTCGCCGGTGACAGCAATGTTGGCTGCGTCTCGAACATGTCGAGAAGCCGTTCGATAGAGGCCGCAGAGGCCTGCCACAGGCCGGACAGATTGCCCAAACGGCGCAGCGGGTCAAAAGCGATGGCCATGGCCGTGAAGAAGGCCATGAAATCACCCACGGTCTTGTCGCCGTTGATGATCTGGCCTCCGCCATAGACCAGCACGGCCAGAAACCCCATACCCGCCATGATGTCGATAAAGCTGGGGATCAGGGCCTGCCCGAAGGCTGCTTCGGTTTCTGAGGTGATCCGCCGCGTGTTGAGGCTCCGGAACCTCTCGGACTGGTAGCGTTCAAGACTGTTGAGCTTGATCGGATTGATGCCGTGGAACACCTCGTCCAGACGCGTGGACATATCCGCGGCGACCTCTCGCACGATGCGCGCCTTTCGGCGCACGAAGGACTGGATCAGGAGGGACGGCAGCAGCATGATCGGGATGCCTGCCAACGCGATCAGGGTCCAAATCCAGTCGATGTAGAGGGCAACCGAGAACAGGGTGATCACGGCGATCAGGTCGCGACCAAGGCCGATAACGATCCCTGTCCAGATACCGTTGATCGCGCCTACGTCTCCTTGCACCCGTTCAATCAGGGTTCCGGGGGGATTGGACTGGTGGAACGAACTGTCCAGTGACATCAGGTGATCGAGCAGGTTTGTCCTGAGATCCGATGCCGTATTTGCGGCGACCCATGTGAGTATGACCTTCTGGACAACAGACGTGACCGCGCGGGTAATGAAGAGTCCGAACATCACCGCACCGACGATCCAGATCGCACCGGTCTGACCGCCGATGAAGACATTGTCGAACATCGGCTTCATCATGTAGCTGAGGACGCCAAAGGTGGACCCTTCGAGGATCATCATGACCAAGGCAATCGCCAACCATCCCGAGTGGCGCCGCAAATAGTTGCGCCAGAGCCATATCATCATGGCCTTCGAGGTACGTTCTTCGGGGAGGTTCAGGTTTGACATCTGCTGTCCGCTGTTTCGATCTTTCGTTTACGCCGAAAACGGGGCGGGGGGAAGATGGTGGTGCGGTGTGACCGGAGCTTCTGTTTTGGGCGGTTGACGTGGGCGGGGCGGCGGCTAGGGTCTGCGGGACACTTCCGCAAAGGACCGACACATGTTTGCAAATGGACTGCAGTATCTCGCGATTCCCGGACCTTCGGTGATGCCCGAAAGGGTGTTGCGGGCCATGCACCGTGCGGCACCCAATATCTATACAGGCGAGTTGCATGAGATTACGCGCAGTCTGATTCCCGATCTCAAGGCCGTGGCAAAGACGGACCACAATGTCGCGATCTACATCGCCAACGGTCACGGCGTCTGGGAGGCCGCCCTGTCAAATGTGGTTGCTCCTGATGACACGGTGCTCGTTCTGGCGACAGGTCGTTTCTGTGAAGGGTGGGGTGGCATGGCCGAAGGCTTGGGTGCCAAGGTCGAGACGATCAACTTCGGGAACAGCAATGCGGTCGACCCCAAACAGGTGGAAGACTACCTCGCCGCTGACACCGAAGGCCGCATCAAGGCGATCCTGACAGTGTTGGTCGATACTTCGACAGGCGTTCTTAATGATATCAAGGCCGTTCGCGCAGCAATGGATCGTGCAGGTCACGGGGCGCTGCTAATGTGCGACTGCATCGCGTCCTTGGGGTGTGATGTTTACCACATGGACGACTGGGGCGTGGATGTGACCGTCGCCGCCAGCCAAAAGGGCCTGATGACGCCACCGGGTGTGGGGTTCGTGTGGTTTAACGACAAAGCCGACGCCGTGCGTGAGGCAATGCCACGTGTTTCGTCCTATTGGGACTGGCGCCCACGCGTGGCGGCTGATGAGTATTGGAAGTTTTTCGACGGCACGGCGCCGACCCATCACATCTACGGGCTGCGCGAAGCACTCGACATGATCGGAGAAGAGGGGCTTGAGGCTGTCTGGGCGCGTCACGCAGGCCTTGCGAAAGCGATTTGGGCTGCTGTGGATGTCTGGGCCTCTGACGGGCCGATGGCGTTCAACGTGGCCAACCCTGCCGAACGTTCATTGGCGGTGACCTCGCTAAGGCTGGACGAGGGGCAGGGCGATGCCTTGCGTGCATGGTGCGAGGAAAAGATGGGTGTGACCCTTGGTATTGGGTTGGGCCGGACACCGGCGAGTGCCTATTTCCGTCTTGGACATATGGGCCACGTGAACGGCCACATGGTCATGGGCTTTCTTGGTACGATCGATGCGGGCCTCAAGGCCTTGGGTATTCCCCACGGCCACGGCGCGCTCGAGGCCGCGAGTGCCGTTCTGGCAGACCTAGCGGGTGCCGACGCGGGCGGCGCGCAGTCGAATGAGCCCGTCCAGCAGTGCTGCTGACAGCATCACCCATACGATACCCAGCGTGGCAGCGATTGTGAAAAAGGCCATGAACAGGATCAGCCCTGCTGTGGCCAGAAACGCGTTGGTATAATCCTCAACCCGACCGGGATAGCGCCGCATCGAAACCTCCAAACTCAACGATTGGTTCGAGTATAGCCCCAAGAGGTTCGATTTCACCTAACGGTTTCGTGCAGCTTCCAGCGCTTTGGGCAGGGCGGCGCGCACAAGGGCCATGTCCTTGTCCGTTCCACAGGAGATGCGAATGCAGCGATCCTGAGGGGCGACGAAGGGCATACGCACGAAAACGCCCTGTTCGATCAGGTTGCCCAGAACGGCGCGCGCAAAATCTCCGTCGCCCCCGCAATCAATCGCTACAAAGTTCGTGGCCGAGGCAATCGGCACCAACCCGTTTTCTGCTGCGATGGCATAGAGGGCCTG
>JAHDFG010000145.1 GCA_020628265.1 Pseudooctadecabacter sp.
CCCCCATTCAGGCCGGCGCGATTCCCCCCGCCCTTGAAGGCCGCGACGTTTTGGGCATTGCCCAAACGGGCACTGGCAAGACCGCAAGTTTCACTTTGCCGATGATTTCACTGCTGAAACGGGGACGGGCCCGGGCCCGTATGCCGCGGTCGCTGGTACTGGCGCCCACGCGTGAACTCGCCGCTCAGGTCGCCGAAAACTTCGACGCCTATGCCAAGCACACCAAGCTGACCAAGGCGCTGCTGATCGGCGGTGTCAGCTTCAAGGAACAGGACCAGCTGATCGACCGCGGCGTCGACGTGCTGATCGCGACACCTGGCCGCCTGCTGGACCATTTCGAACGTGGCAAGCTGATCCTGTCTGACGTGAAAATCATGGTGGTGGACGAAGCCGACCGGATGCTCGACATGGGGTTCATCCCCGACATCGAACGCATCTTTGGCCTGACACCCTTCACCCGCCAGACCCTGTTCTTCTCCGCCACCATGGCACCCGAGATTGAGCGGATCACCAACACCTTCCTCAGCAACCCCGAGAAGATCGAAGTGGCCCGCGCGGCCACCACCTCCGAGAACATCAAACAGGGCGTGGTGATGTTCAAAGCGTCCCGCAAGGATCGCGAAGGCTCGGAAAAACGCCGCATCCTGCGCGAATTGATCGCCGCCGAAGGTGAAGAATGCCGCAACGGGATCATCTTTTGTAACCGCAAGGTCGACGTGGATATCGTCGCCAAGTCCATGAAAAAATACGGGCTTGATGCCTCCCCCATCCACGGCGATCTGGACCAATCCCACCGGATGCGCACGCTGGACGGGTTCCGCGATGGATCGATCCGCTTCCTTGTGGCCTCTGATGTGGCGGCCCGTGGTCTCGACATCCCGAACGTGAGCCATGTGTTCAACTACGATGTCCCAAGCCACGCCGAAGACTATGTGCACCGCATTGGCCGCACCGGTCGCGCGGGCAAGAAGGGCACGGCGATCATGATCTGCGTGCCGCGGGACGAAAAGAACTTCGACGACATCGAACGTCTGGTCGAGATGGAAATCCCGCGCATGGACGTGCCAGGTGGTGCACCCAAATCCAGCGAAGAGGCCCCAAAGGCCGATGAGCGCCCCGCGGACGAGAAGCCCAAGCGCAGCCGGTCCCGTCGTGGCTCCAAAGACAAAGCCGCCGAAACAGCTGCCGAGCCCAAAGCCGTCGAGGCCCAAGAGACGGCACCGGCCCAGCAGGACGAAAAGCCGAAACGCTCCCGTGGGGGACGTGGCCGCAACAATCGCGACAAGCAGGATCGCGGACCCGCGATTGTCGGCATGGGGGACGATGCCCCTAGCTTTATCACACTCAGCTTTGACGAACGGCGCGGCTGATGATTCCGCAAAGGTTCGCACCGATCCTCTTTGGTTTCATTTTATCCGGTCTGATGTCCGCGATTGTCTCGGGTATCGCGACATATAGGGTGCTTCCACCGGACGCCCCCTTCTTCTGGATCTGGTTATCGTCTTGGCTGTCGGCGTGGCTGGTCGCCTTTCCGACCGTCCTTTTCGTGGCACCCTTGACCCGCAAGCTGGTCGCCCTGCTTGTCCGGTCAGAGGACACGACGTCTAGCTCAACCTCGAAATAACCACGGTAACTTCGGGCTTCTTGCCGATCTCGGACATGGCCGTACGCCGCGTGATCGTCCGCAGTTCTTTTTCCAGCTTGTCGTCGTCCGCCAGAGTGCGGTCTTCCGCGCGGCCCAGGAACTGGCCGAGGTCAGCTTCCAGTATATCCACCAAGGGAGCGTTGCTGCTGCCCTGCTCCGGCAGGCCCATGACCTCGCACCACGGATCGCCCAAGGGTTCGTCGTTCTCATCCACGATCAGTGTCACGGTCACATGGCCGTTCAGCGCCATGCGAATGCGGTCGCGCACGATGCCGTCGAACTGGCCGATCTTCACACTGCCATCGAGATAGGTGCGGCCCGTCTCAATATATTCCGCCACTTTGGGCTGGTTGCCGCTGAGGTCGATCATCATCCCGTTGACAGCCAGAATGCCCTGAACACCCGCTTTCTCACCTAGTTTGACATGCTCCCGCAAATGCCGGTGTTCGCCGTGCATCGGGATCAGCGTCTGCGGCTTCACAAGGTCACGCATCGTTTCAAGATCAGGACGGTTGGCGTGACCGGATACGTGGTAAAGCCCACTGCTGTCATCAACCACATCCACTCCCATCTCGGAGAACTGATTGATGATGCGGATCACGCCCTTCTCGTTTCCGGGGATCGTCTTTGACGAAAACAGGAACGTGTCACCTTCCCGCATGGTGATGCCCATATACTTGCCATTGGCCAGTTGGGCGGAGGCTGCCCGCCTCTCACCCTGACTGCCTGTCACCAGCAACAGCACGTTTTCGCGCGGGATGCTGGGGACGTCTTCGGCGGACACGACGGATGGGAAATCAGACAGGATGCCTGTTTCCGTGGCCGCTTCGATCATCCGGCGCATCGACCGGCCCAGCAGACAGACAGAGCGACCCGCACGGTCCGCCGCCTGAGCGATGGTGCGGACGCGGGCAATGTTTGACGCAAAGGTCGTGGCGGCGACCATGCCGGTTGCCTCTGACAGGAACTTTTCGATCTCGGGGCCGACTTCGGCCTCGGACCGGCCGGGGTGGTTGGAAAAGACGTTCGTGCTGTCACAGACCAGCGCTTTCACGCCGTCCTTGGCAAGCGATGCCCAAAGTTCCGGATCAAACGGCTCCCCCACGCCCGGTGTCTCATCAATCTTGAAGTCACCGGTGTGCAGAATGCGTCCCGCAGGCGTGTCGATCACAAGACCGGAGCTTTCGGGGATAGAGTGTGAGATCGGCACAAAGCCCACTTTGAACGGTCCGCTTTCAACCACATGGGGCCATGGTTCGGTCGTAGTGACAGTGCGTTCCGAGAACCCGTATTCCGACAGCTTCCGGCGGGCGATATTGGCCGTGAAGGCCCGCGCATAGATCGGTGCACCAAGTCGTTCGAACAAATGCCCGACGGCGCCCACGTGATCTTCGTGCGCGTGGGTGATAAAAATGCCATCGATCTGGTTGCGGCGTTCTTCCAGCCAGGCGACGTCCGGCAGGATCAGGTCGACACCCGGCGTGCCGTCCATATCGGGAAAGGCCACGCCCAAGTCCACGACAATCAGCCGTTCCGCATCCGCAGGGCCATAGCCGTAGACATAACAATTCATGCCAATTTCGCCCGCCCCCCCGAGGGGCAGGTAGATCAATCTCGATGTGCTCATATTCTTATTCGTTGTCCTTGTTGAACCTGTGGATCACGGTCAGCCCGTGCATCGTCAGGTCGTCTTCGATGACATCAAAGAGGGCGTAGCCACTGCTGAACAGCGGGGCCAGCCCTCCGGTTCCTACGACAGTCATGGGGCGGTCGTATTCGCCCTTTATCCGTTCACAGACGCCGTTCACGAGGCCGACATAGCCCCAGAACACGCCGGACTGCATGCAATCGACAGTGTTTGTGCCAATCACCCGCGGCGGCTTGGTCACATCCACGTGGGGCAAGGCGGCGGCAGCCTGATGCAGTGCTTCAAGGCTCAGGTTCACACCGGGCGCGATCACGCCGCCCACATAAGCCCCGTCACTGGCCACAACGTCAAATGTGGTAGCGGTCCCGAAATCGACGACAATCAGGTCACCGCCATGCCGGTCATAGGCACCCGCCGCGTTCACCAGCCGGTCGGGTCCGACCTGCGTGCCTTCGTCGACACGCGGCGTCTGCGGCAACAGGCATTCTGCCTTGCCGACCACATAGGGGCGGGTCTGGAAATACCGGTCCGCCATGACCCGCAGGTTGAACACCACGCGGGGCACGGTGGAGGAGACGATGACCTCGTCCACATGGGCCTCGATCTTGTGATGCGCAAGAAGGGTCGACCACCAGACGAAATACTGGTCCGCCGTGCGCTGCCATTCCGTAGATGTGCGGAACGTGCACAGAAAGCTGTCCCCGTCCCACAGGGAGAAAACAGTGTTCGTGTTTCCGCAATCAATGCAGAGCAGCATGGGTAAGCCCCTTAAAAATAGACATCCGCAGCGGCGATGCTACGGGGGCCCTTGGACGTGTTCAGCACCAGATAGCCGTTTTCATCCACGGTTTCAAAGCGTCCCGTCACCTCTTCGTTTGGCAGACGTGCCGTTATTGTCTCACCCAAGCGAGCCGCATGGGCCAACCACGCGGTCCGAATAGGCGCGAATCCATAGGTCGACAGCTGTGCATCCCAAGTCGCAAAGGCGGGTGCCAGATGTGCAAGAAAGGCATCCGGTGTGACGTCCACACCGCTTTCCCCTTTGACCGACACGGGCGGCACAGCGCGGGCCTCAACGTCGGAAAGGCTTGGGGCCGCGATCAGGTTCACACCGATGCCAACAGCCACGCCGCCGAACTGACCATGGGGGGCCAACCCTTCGAGCAGGATGCCCGCCACCTTACCTGAATTCAGCAAAACGTCGTTTGGCCACTTCAGGGCCAGCGTTGGCCCCTCCCCCATCACGGCCTCCAGCGCATCGCGCAGCGCAAGGGCTGCAACGAACGAGCGAAGAGCGCCGTGTTCGGGATCCGAGCACGGGGCGATGAGGGTGCCGTAGAAGTTGCCGACGGGTGCGATCCAAGGCCGTCCGCGACGACCGCGACTGGCGGTCTGTCGGGTGGCTGTGATCCACGTGGGAGTGAGGCTCTCTTCCGCCCGACGACGGGCGTCATCGAGCGTGGACGTCACCTCATCATGGTGGATGTGGGTGACGCCGTCAGGCCAGTTACTGGACAAGTGCGATGGACGCTGCTTCTGCGAGGGGTTCAATCCCGAAGAGGTTCACGACGCCCACGACCATCACCGCAGCAGAGGCCACGAGGAAGCCCCAGAGCACAGGCGATCCGCCAGTGTCCAAAGCCTCATCCTGTTCCGCACCGAAGTACATGAAGAAGACAATCCGCAGGTAGTAGAACGCGCCGATCACGGATGCGATCACGCCCGCGACGGCCAGCCACGCAAGGCCAGCGCCATAGGCGGCCTGCAGCACATAGAGCTTGCCGAAGAAGCCCAGCATCGGCGGTACGCCCGCAAGGCTGAACAGCAACACGAGCATGGCAAGGGCTTTCAGCGGTTCCCGCTTGGAATACATCTGCAGCGCGCGGATATCCGTGACGGGCATACCGTCCCGTTCCAGCGACAGGATGAAGGCGAAGGTGCCGATGTTCATCGCCACGTAGATACCCAGATAGACCAGCATCGCCTGCACACCGAACGCGGTACCCGCAGCAAGACCCATCAGCGCAAACCCCATGTGTGCGATGGAGGAGTAAGCCATCAGGCGCTTGATGTCGCGCTGACCAATCGCAGCGATTGCACCAAGGAACATGGAGATCACGGACAGGAACGCCACAATCTGCTGCCAGTCGCTGACGGAATTGCCGAAAGCGTCATGAACAACACGGGCAAACAGCGCCATGGCCGCGATTTTGGGGGCCGTTGCGAAGAAGGCCGTGACCGGTGTGGGCGAGCCTTCGTAGACGTCAGGCGTCCACATGTGGAAGGGCGCGGCGGAGACCTTGAACGCGAAGCCCGCGCTGAGGAACACGAGGCCGAACAACAGGCCCAGCGACACGCCGCCCTCGGTCGCCTCGATGATACCGG
>JAHDFG010000146.1:0-2295 GCA_020628265.1 Pseudooctadecabacter sp.
CGATTGAAGTCATCAAGGCGCAGGGTGCGATGCCGTTCGTGGACATCGCCTATCAAGGATTTGGCGACGGGCTGGACGCTGATGGCGCTGCGACCCGGACCATCGCGGCGTCGTTCGACAACGTTCTGATTGCGGCGTCCTGCTCAAAGAACTTCGGCATCTACCGCGAACGGACCGGCATTCTGATGGCCGTGGCCCGCGACACCGCCGAACGGGATCTGGCACAGCAGAACATGGCCTTCCTGAACCGCCAGAACTTCAGCTTCCCGCCGGACCACGGCGCACGTGTTGTCACGACGATCCTGACGGACCCTGCCCTGCGCGCCGATTGGGAAGCCGAGCTGGAAGAGGTCCGCACATCCATGCTGGGGCTGCGTCAGCAACTGGCCGATGAACTCCGCCGCCTGTCAAATTCGGACCGTTTCGATTTTCTTGCGGAACATCGCGGCATGTTCAGCCGTTTGGGAACCAGCCCAGATAAGGTTGCCAAACTGCGCGAAGACCACGGCATCTACATGGTTGGCGACAGCCGGATGAACATCGCCGGCCTGAATGCCGATACGATACCGGTACTCGCACAAGCGATCATCGACGCGGGGGTGTGAAAAATCTTTTGAAGATTTTGGATCAGACTTTCGAAGAAAGTCTGCCCCCTCGCAAATTCATCAGGGCGTTCCCAAATATCGGGGACGCCCTTTTTCGTTAAGGAGACAGCCCATGTCCAACACTGCCCTGATCACCGGCGCATCCTCAGGGATCGGCCGAGAGCTTGCCATATATCACGCGGAGAAGGGTGGTGACCTGATCATCACGGCACGGCGTGAAGAGACATTGAACGCCCTGAAGACCGAGATTGAGGGTGCACATGGCGTCACCGTTCATGTCGTCGCTTTGGACCTTGGGGCAGACGGCGGCGCCAAAGACCTGATCTCCAAGGTGGATGCCTTGGGTGTTCCTGTCGACGTCTTGATCAACAACGCAGGATTTGGCGGCCACGGACGGTTCACCGAACGCGACCTGGATGCGGACCTCGCGATGATTGATCTGAACGTAAAGGCGCTCGTGACGCTGACCCACCATTTTGCCGCCAAGATGGCGGAACAGGGCGGCGGCAAGATCCTGAATGTGGGCTCCACCGCGGGCTTCATGCCCGGACCGCTGCAGGCGACCTATTTTGCGACGAAGGCTTTCGTGAATTCCTTCAGCCAAGCCGTCGATCAGGAGTTGCGGGACAAGGGTGTGTCCGTGACCGTTCTGGCCCCGGGTTATGTGGAGACGGAGTTCGCGTCCGCCGCTGACCTTGAGGGCACGTCACTCGTGAAGTCCGGCGCGACCGCTCGGAGCGTCGCAAAGTTCGGCTATGACGCCATGCGCCGCCGCGAGTTGGTCGCGATCAACGACGGGCGGTTGTCGTTCATGCTGAACTGGATCATCCCGTTTCTTCCTCGCCGTACCATCCTGAAGATGACGGAGCGGATGCAGAGCAAGTGATTGATCAAAGGTCGTTGAAGACTCCAACAATCCGCGAGAGCGGAACAAGGCCAACACCTGTTGGTTGCTGCATCCGGCTGTCGGCAGCATTGTCGCGGTGATCCCCCATCACGAATGCAAAGCCGTCCGGCACATGCATCGCAGGCATTGTATCAGGCGCCACGAGACCCGTGTCGAGCACGTCATAGGACCGCCCGCTGATCGTAGTCTCGGTTGCCCTATCTCTGATGCAGTTCCCATCGATTTGAGGCGGATTTTTGCAACGGGGAAACGGGGCTGAATTCGGGTAAGGAATGACGTCCGGCGCTTGAGCGACCTGAGGCAACTCATCACCGTTCAGAATGACTCGCCCCGCGCGCATCTCGACCGTATCGCCACCCAGCGCCATGATGCGAAAGATAAAGACTGTTTCCCGGCCTACGGGTTTGAAACCGATAACTTGGCCATGTTCAAACGTCACCGTTTCAGGATCGACGTGCTGCATCACCGAACACTCGCCTCCGATGATCGCTGGCGCCATGGACTCAGTTACGGCGATGAAGTTTTCGATTTTCGGGTCAAAGGCGCAAACCAGACAAAGGCAGTTGGCGAACGCAGCCGCCGAGCTGACCAATATCCCCAGAAGACCAAAAGCCAAATGGCGCATCACACCTAAGCCCTATGCAGTCAGACCAGTGTAACTGCGGTGATTGGGGCTGCCCAGCAATAAAAGGGCCCCACCTTGCGGCGGGGCCCCTCTTCATGTCGGATTCCAGGGAGGAGAGCGGAACCCTTAGGGAGCTTTCTTAACCCTTGGAGAAGTCA
>JAHDFG010000146.1:2395-5589 GCA_020628265.1 Pseudooctadecabacter sp.
GCGGAACCCTTAGGGAGCTTTCTTAACCCTTGGAGAAGTCAGGGTAGGCTTCCATACCCAGCTCGGAGGTGTCGAGACCTTGGATCTCGGCCTCTTCGCTGACGCGGATGCCCATGGTGACTTTCAGCACGATCCAGAGGATCAGGGCGAGGACGAAGGTCGCTGCGATGATGGCAACACAGCCAACGATCTGACCCATCAGGGTTGCGCCGCCGTCGTAGCCGCCGGTGATGGCAACTGCGAGGGTGCCCCAGATACCGGCGAAGCCGTGAACAGGGATGGCACCGACAACGTCGTCGATCTTGATCTTGTCGAGGAACGGAACCGTGAAGACCACGATCACACCACCGACTGCACCGATCAGGGTCGCGAGACCAAGGGACGGGGCCAGAGGCTCGGCAGTGATGGACACGAGGCCAGCCAGTGCGCCGTTCAGGATCATCGTCAGGTCAGGCTTCTTGTAGAGGATCTGCGTCAGGATCAGCGCGGTCACCGCACCACCAGCAGCTGCTGCGTTGGTGTTGGAGAAGATGCGGGAGATGTCAGCGATGTCGCCAGCAGAGCCCATAGCAAGCTGGGAGCCGCCGTTGAAGCCGAACCAGCCGAGCCACAGGATGAACATACCCAGTGTCGCCAGTGCGAGGTTGGAACCAGGCATCGGGTTCACACGGCCGTCCTTGTACTTGCCCAGACGCGGACCCAGCACGATGGCACCGGCGAGCGCTGCAGCAGCACCACAGGCGTGCACAACGGTGGAACCTGCGAAGTCGTAGAAGCCGATGTTCTCGGACAACCAGCCGCCGCCCCACTGCCAGGATGCGGTCAGCGGATAGATGAAGCCGGTCAGGATCGCGGAGAAGATCAGGAAGGGCCACAGCTTGATACGTTCAGCCAGAGCACCGGACACGATGGACGCGGTGGCTGCACAGAACATCAGCTGGAAGATGTAGTCGGAACCGGTGGACGCGTAAGCTGCGTCGTCAGCGGCCTCAAGACCCATGTCGGACAGGTAGACAGGCTCCAGCACAGCAACTGCCGGGAACAGGCCCGAGAAGTAGCCTTCGATGGCCCAGTCACCCAGCGGGTACATCAGGTTGTAGCCGATCAGCCAGTACATGATTGCCGCGATCGAGAAGAGAGCGACGTTCTTGGTCATCTGCATCGTCACGTTCTTGGAGCGGACAAGGCCGCCTTCGAGCATGGCAAAGCCAGCTGCCATCCAGAACACAAGGAAGCCACCGATCAGGAACAGCAAGGAGTTCATGATCCAGACAAACTCGTCAGGGTTGACCATGGCCACCTCTTCCTGCGCGAGTGCGAAGGTTGGAAGCGCCGCCATGGCCCCTGCAACCGAAAGTGTTTTCAGAAATTTCATCTGTCTTGTTTCCCCTTTATCGCGCTTAAATCGCGTCGTCATTCGTTTCGCCGGTGCGGACCCGAAGGGCGCTTTCAACATCCAGCGTGAAGATTTTGCCGTCGCCGATCTTGTCGGTCTTGGCGGTGCTTGCGATGGTCTGGACGACTTCCTCGGCCATGGCGGCAGGAACGACGATTTCCAGCTTCACTTTCGGTACGAAGTTCACAGCGTATTCCGCACCGCGGTAGATTTCTGTGTGACCGGACTGAGAGCCGAAGCCCTTGATCTCTGTCACCATCATTCCGCGAACGCCAATGGCCGTCAGGGCCTCACGGACCTCCTCCAGCTTGAACGGTTTGATTGTTGCAATAATGAGTTTCACGATTGTCCCTTCCGGTTGTCGTTGGCAGACACGTTGGCCGCGCTGGGCATAGAAAGGTCGCAGGGCTTGACGTATCTCAAGGTTACGGGCTGCTTAACCTTGCCTACGGAAAGGCATTTTGCCTAAAAATTGCACAATTTAACCTGATCGCCTAAAAATTAGTCAGGCAGAAAAGCGCTGATCGGTGCGGCTTCCGTCTCTACTTTTGGAATCAGGGGCGGTATTGTGCGCGTAAGAACAGGCCGAAACGGCACGGGTTGAGTGGGCAGATATGACGGGTAGACGAGGACCAAAGCCGCCCTTGGTGGCTGAAAAGCGCACAAGGCCTGCGCCCAAAAAGCGCAAACCTGCGCCCACCCGCAAGACAGCACGGCGAAAAACTCCCGCGCGGCCAAGAAGCCTGCTGGGCACGTTGTTGTGGCCGTTCAAATGGTTGCTGATCCTGATCTGGCGGATCATGTGGCGGGGCGCTGTTGTTGTCGGTGCGATCGTCGCGATTGCGGTTTTCTACTTTGCCTCGACCCTGCCCCCCATCGAAGATCTGGTCGACGGGCGCACCCGTGGGTCCGTGACATTGCTGGATGCACGCGGCGAGACCTTCGCGTGGCGCGGCGACCAGTACGGAGGGATGATCACGGCCGATCAGGTCAGCCCGCACTTGCGCAACGCCATCATCGCAACGGAAGACAAGCGGTTCGAGGCCTTCTACCACATCGGTGTGGATTTCTACGCCACCGGTGCTGCCATGGTTCGCAACTACCGCACCAACGGCAATCCTCTGTCCGGCGCGGGTGGCTCATCCATCACGCAGCAGACGGCCAAGCTGCTGTGCTTCGGCCAGCCCTTCGACCCCAACCGCTGGGAAGACGAGACCGCCTATGAGGCCGACTGCCGCCGCACGACCCTGTGGCGCAAGATCGTCGAGATGACCTACGCCATGGCGATGGAGACGCGGTACACCAAAGATGAAATCCTGACGGTCTATATGAACCGCGCCTATTTGGGCGCTGGCAGTCGCGGGTTCGAGGCGGCATCGAACCGCTACTTCGGTGTCTCCGCCCGTGAGGTGAACGCCCCGCAAGCTGCCATGCTGGCCGGACTGTTGCAGGCCCCGTCTGCGACGTCGCCCACCAGCAACCTGCAGCGGGCGCAGGATCGTGGCGCGACCGTGCTGCGGCTGATGCGCGAACAGGGGTATCTGACGGCTGAGGAAGAAGCCATCGCGCAGGCCAATCCGGCCGTCCTGACCGAGGCCGCGCGTCAGCGCACTGGCGGATATTTTGCCGACTGGGTCATGGACAGCGGGCCGAACTTCTTTACCGAAAGCACGACGGAAGACGTCATCATCCGCACCACGCTGGATCCGCGCATCCAGACAGCTGCCGAAGAGGCGCTCGCTTGGGTGTTTGAGAACAAGGTCCGCGCAGGGTCAGAGGCACAAGCCGCCATTGTGGT
>JAHDFG010000147.1 GCA_020628265.1 Pseudooctadecabacter sp.
TCCAGCAGCTGTTCGATCTGCAACAGCTCGGCCACCTCTTTCATGGCCTTTTCGCGTTCAGGCTTGGGTGTGCCATGCATCTCAAGCCCGAAGGTGATGTTCTGGCCGACCGTCATGTTGGGGTAGAGAGCATAGGACTGGAACACCATCGCGATATTGCGCTTTGATGGATGGACCCCGTTCATCACCTGATCCTTGATGCGGATCTCACCGCTGGTGATGTCCTCAAGCCCTGCAATCATGTTCAGCAGTGTGGACTTGCCGCAGCCCGAAGGCCCGACCAGGACAAGGAACTCCCCCTCTTGCACGGAAATGTCCACCTTGTGCAGAACCTCGACAGCTCCGTACGATTTTGTTGTGTTGTCGATATCGAGGAAACCCATTTCCGTCGCTCCGTTTCTTTGGGTGGGGCGCGCAATCATCACGCGCCCCAGTGATATTACAGGGCCAGTTCAACCGCTTCCGCAAGTTGCTCTGCTGCTTCTTCAGGTGTCATGTCGGTGTTGAAAAACTCGGTGATGACGTCCGTGGCAGCCCCCACAACGCTGGCGCCAGCCGCATGGGTTCCTGCAAATGTGGGCACGGCCGTTCCGGCCGTATCACTTGCCGAGAAATCAGCCGCCGTCGCTTGCGAACAGGCATCAAGAGCAGAGAAATCCGCATCCGTCCGCGCGGGGATCGCACCCTTTGCCTGATTGAACGCGACCTGAACCTCGGGGTCCATAATCGCACTTGCCAGGGTCGCTTGTGCATTTGCTGCATCCGCATCCGGCTGGGCAAAGAAACTCAGCGAATTCACGAGATAGACAAACCCGCCGTCACCCGTCTTGGGGACCGGAATACAAGCAAAGTCTTCGCCCGCGACCTGCCCCGCATTGGTGAACTCACCCTTGGCCCAGTCACCCATGATCTGCATCGCGGCGTCGCCGTTGATGACCATTGCAGTGGCAAGGTTCCAATCGCGGCCCGAGAAATCTTCATCGACCATGCCGCGGATCTCTGCCATCTGCGCAAAGACAGATTGCATGGTGTCGGACCGCAGCGCATCAAGGTCGAGGTCAACAAGTGCAGCACGGTAGAAATCCGCACCACCAACACCAAGGACAAGCGCTTCGAACATATAGGCTTCCTGCCACGCCTGCCCGCCATGGGCGATCGGCACAATACCCGCTTCGACGAACCGTGGGGCCAGCGCGTTGAACTCGTCCCACGTCGTGGGGAAGTCCGCGCCGATGGCATCAAAGGCCGCGCGCGACGCCCAGATCATGTCGGTCCGGTGCACGTTCGTGGGCGCTGCAACATAGGCACCATTGATCTTGTTGAAGTCCTGCACGGCCTGCGGAAGCACATCGTCCCATCCTTCGGCCTCGGCTACTGCGTTGACGTCACCAAGGATGCCTTCATTGGCCCAATCGATGATGTTTTGACCCAGCATCAACATGGCTGCCGGCGGATCACCTGCTGCGATACGCGCCTGAAGCGCGGTCTTGGCCTGATCGCCGCCACCGCCTGCGACGGGCGCATCCTCCCAGCCAATTCCAGCGTCGACGACCTTGTCCCTAATCACACCGAGGGCCGCGGCTTCGCCCCCGGATGTCCAGAAATGCATGACTTCGACGCTGGTCTCCGCGACGGCCTGTGCCGACGAAAAACAAAGCGTAAGCGCAGCTATGTTGGCAATTCTTTTCATTTGTGATTTTCCTCTCATGTTGGGATCGGCTCACGTAACCGATGGTTGTTGATCTCAACACGGTCGGGGGCGGTTGCAGCCGCCTCCCGACCACTAAACTCGTTACCCTTTCACTGATCCGGCCATCAGACCGCGCACGAAGTAGCGACCCGCAACGATGTAAACGATAAGGGTTGGAAGTGCGGCGAGGATCGCCCCCGCGAAATGCACGTTGTATTCCTTTACCCCGGTGGAAGACTGAACAAGGTTGTTCAAAGCGACCGTCATCGGCTGGCTGTTCGCCCCTGCAAAGGACGCCCCGAACAGGAAGTCATTCCAGATGTTGGTGAACTGCCAGATGATCGACACCACCGCGATCGGACCCGACGAGGGCAGCAGGATGCGCCAGAAGATCTGGAAGAACCCTGCCCCGTCGATCTGCGCAGCCCGAACCAATTCGGTGGGGAAAACGGCGTAGTAGTTGCGGAAATAGAGCGTCGTGAACCCGACCCCGTAGACCACGTGCACCAGCACCAGCCCCCATGTCGTGCCAGCCATCCCCATCAGGCCCAGCATCCGTGCCATGGGAATTAGAACAATCTGGAACGGGATGAAGCAGGCAAACAGCATCAGGCCGAACAGGATCGTATCCCCGCGAAACCGCCATTTGGTCAGCACATAGCCGTTCAAAGCCCCCAACACGGTGGAGATCACAACGGCCGGCACCACCATGGAGATGGAGTTCCAGAAGTACGGGCGCAGTCCGGTCGGTTCGACCCCGATCTGGGCCGACGACCACGCTTTAGCCCATGGCTCCAGCGTAAAGGCCTGCGGCAGGTTCATCATCCCACCGCCGGTGATCTCACCCAGTGGTTTGACGGAATTCACAACCATCACATAGAGCGGCAGCATGTAGAACAATGCGAACAGCAGCAGCACAAGGTAGATCAAAGTCCGTGTGACGCGGCCTGTGCGAATGGCAGTATCTTGGGAAGCGACAGACATTACTTCTTCTCCCGCAGTTCAGCGTAAAGGTAGGGGATCATGATGGCCGCAATTGTCATCAGCATGATCGTGGCAGACGCGGCACCGATGCCCATCTGGTTGCGACTGAACGTATAGGAATACATGAACGTCGCGGGCAGTTCGGTGGCCCGCCCCGGCCCTCCGCCGGTCAGGGCAATCACAAGGTCAAAGGTCTTGATCGCCAAGTGGGACAGGATCACGAACGCCGACAGGAAGGCAGGCCGCAGCTGGGGAATGATGATCCGGCGGTAGAGGTTCCAGTTCGACGCACCATCCATCTGTGCGGCCTTCAGGATCTCGTTGTCGATCCCGCGCAGACCCGCGAGGAACATGGCCATGACGAAACCGGACGTCTGCCAGACCGCGGCCAGAACAACTGTGTAGATGGCAAAGTCGCGGTTCTTGATCCAGTCGAACTCGAACGTTTCCCAGCCCCAAGTCTGCAGAACATTCTCAAGGCCGATGCCGGGATCAAGGAACCATTTCCATGCCGTCCCCGTCACGATGAACGACAGCGCCATGGGATAAAGGTAGATCGTGCGGATGACCCCCTCGGCCCGGACTTTCTGATCGAGAAAGATCGCAAGGCCCAAACCCAGAACGGTGCAGATGGTGATATAGAGGGCGGCGAAGATGCCCATGTTGGTCAGCGAGACTTCCCAATGGCTGAGACGCCAGAGTTTGGAATAATTCTCCCAGCCGACCCAGCCGTAGGACGGCAACAAACGGCTGTCGGTGAACGACAGATACACCGAGAAAATGATGAAGCCGTAGACAAAGACCAGAACCAGCGCCAGCGATGGTGACAGCACCAGCTTCGGCAACCAGGTTTGTAGCCGCGTCTTGAAATCCGCGTCGGCAGTCTGTGCCATCACGCGCCCCCTCTAGGCAAAAAATTGAAAGTGTCTTGTTTGCGGTGGGGCGACACAAACGCCGCCCCACCACTGGGAGGACCGCTCAGCGCTTACTGAGCAATTTCCACAGCTGTGATCAGTTCGTCGACCGCGGTTTCGCTGTCGAATTCACCGTTGAAGTGGGCTGTGATCACGTCATACATCGCGTTCTTCACAGCCGCTTCGTTGGCGTGGCCGTGGGCCATGGAGCCGAACAGGTTGCCACTGGCTGCAGCTGCCGCCAGATCGGCCATGCCCTGCTTGCCACAGTCGTCGAAATCCGCGTCGGACACGTCGGTCCGTGCGGGCACAGACCCTTTGACCACGTTGAACGCGGACTGGAACGAAGGCGACAGGATCGCAGAGGCAAGCGCCGCCTGCTCGGACGAAACCGACCCACCCTGATCGAACATCATGAACTGGTCGGCGTTGAACGTCACCTGATCCTGCGTGCCCGGGAAGCGGAAGCACAGGAAGTCTTCGCCCGGGGTTTGGCCCGCGTTCAGGAATTCACCCTTGGCCCAGTCGCCCATCATCTGGAAACCGGCCTCGCCGTTGATGACCATTGCCGTGGCAAGGTTCCAGTCACGACCGGAGAAGTTCTCGTCCACATTGGCGCGGATCACGGCCATGCGGTCAAAAGCTTCCTTCATCGCGTCTGAACCCAGCGCTTCGGGGTCGAGGTCGATAAAGGCCGCCTGATACCCGTCGGGCCCCAGCGTGGACATGGCGACCGCATCGAACACGGTTGCTTCCTGCCAGGGCTGACCACCATGGGCGATCGGTGTCACGCCAGCGGCAGCAAGCGTGTCGAGGGCTGCTGCAAAGTCTTCCCATGTTTCAGGCACTGCGATGCCATTGGCGTCCAGCACGGCCTTGTTGGCCCAGACCCAGTTGGTGGAATGCACGTTCACAGGGGCAGACACCCAAGCGCCGTCCACTTTGGCGAATTGTTGCAGGGCGGCAGGCACCACGTCGTCCCAGCCCTCGGCCGCAGCCACGTCGTTGAGGTTCGCCAAAGCGCCCTGATTGGCCCAATCGATGATGTCGAAGCCAAGGCCCTGCACGGCCGTCGGAGCATTGCCAGCCGTGACACGAGCACGCAGAACCGTCATCGCCTGTTCGCCACCACCGCCAGCAACTGGCATATCCGTCCAGCTGACGCCCTGCCCTTCAAGGTCTTCTTTCAGCACGTTCAGTGCAGCGGCTTCACCGCCGGATGTCCACCAGTGCAGGACTTCCACACCGTGGCCGTCTGCCTTGGCCGCACCAGCGGCAGCCGTAAGCGCCAGCGCAATCGCTGTCGTCTTCAAGTAAGAACGCATTTGGTTTCCTCCCATTTCGCGTTTCGTTACGGCGCGCATCTCACGCGCCCGCCTCCACCCAAGGTGACCGGCTGTCGCGTCCCACGCGCATTACCAGTGACTTCACCTCAAGAAATTCGTCGTATCCGTATTTGCCGATCTCACGGCCCTGCCCCGATTGCTTGACCCCGCCAAAGGCAAGCTCGGGGTAGCCATCCATCCACGTGTTGGTCCAAACCGTGCCGGCATGGGCGCGACGCGAGAACTCAAGACAGGTGTGGATGTCATTGCTCCAGATGCCTGCGGACAGGCCGTAGTCGCTGTCATTGGTCAGCTGGATGGCTTCATCGAGTGTTTTGAAGGTCAAAACGGTCAGGACGGGGCCGAACACCTCTTCCCGCGCAATGGCCATATCAGGTGACACATTGCTGATGACCGTGGGCTGATAGAACTGCGGCCCCAGGCCCTCGACCTCCAGCGGCCCTCCCCCGATCTCGACCTTTGCGCCTGCCTTGATGGCGTCCTGCACGTAGGCGTCGATCTTGGCGTTGTGGTCTGCCGTGACAATGGCGCCGACCTGTGTGCTGTCATCCAGCGGGTCGCCGAATTTAACCTTGCGCGACATCTCGACCACGCGGGCCACGAAGGCCTCGGCGATGTCCTCGTGCACGATGATCCGGCTGGA
>JAHDFG010000148.1 GCA_020628265.1 Pseudooctadecabacter sp.
CGGGCTGGTGGTCGGCGATGTTCCCTGCGGAACAAACGCTGCAGTTCCGTGCCATCGACCCCGACGACAACCGGATCGAAACGGATGCAGGCATCTTCGTGGTCGAGGGCAATGTGTTCGAAGACGGTGAGGCGCTGACCATTGACAGTTGGGGCACATCGTCCCGTGCGCTGGACGCTTATCAGATCGGTGATACGGCTGATCTGGGCGATGGTGAGACACTGATCCTGAACGCCGATGGTTCCTACGTTTGGCAGGGTGACGATGACCAGATTTCCGGTCGGGGTCAGCGAATGTTTATCAGTGCGACCGTGCCGCCGGACTTCACTTTGGACAATTACAGCTTCGTTCTGTTTGACGAAGACAATTCCGAAGGCATGGCCAAGGCGTTCTTCAACACACTCACGGTGGTGATCCCCGCGACGATCATCCCGATCCTGATTGCAGCCTTTGCGGCCTACGCGCTGGCATGGATGGATTTCCCCGGACGCGCGTTGCTTATCGCGGCAGTCGTGGGGCTTTTGGTGGTGCCGTTGCAATTGGCATTGATCCCGTTGCTGTCGCTGCACAACGCAATCGGCATCGGCAAAGGCTACTTGGGGGTGTGGCTGGCCCATACGGGCTTTGGACTACCACTGGCGATCTATCTGCTTCGAAACTACATGGTCGGCCTGCCACGGGACATCATCGAGAACGCCCGTGTGGACGGCGCAACCGAGTTCCAGATCTTCACAAAGATCATCCTGCCGCTGTCATTCCCCGCCCTCGCGTCATTCGCAATCTTCCAGTTCCTGTGGACGTGGAATGACCTGCTGGTGGCCTTGGTGTTCCTGATCGACAGTTCCGGTCAGACCACGGTCATGACCAAGCAGATCGTCGAACTTCTGGGCACGCGCGGTGGCGATTGGGAAATCCTTGCGACCTCGGCCTTTGTGTCGATCGCGGTTCCGCTGATCGTGTTCTTTGCAATGCAACGTTATCTGGTGCGCGGTCTGTTGGCCGGCTCCGTCAAGTAAATCAGAAAGGGTGTCTTGGGGATGACCAAGATGGAGAACGTAGTGGGTGCAGCCCGTCTGGAAAAAGATGCCGATTGGTGGCGGGGGGCGGTGATCTATCAGATCTATCCGCGCAGCTATCAGGACAGCAATGGCGACGGGATCGGTGATCTGGGCGGCATCGTCCAGCGGCTGCCCTATATTGCCAGCCTCGGCGTTGATGCGATCTGGATTTCGCCGTTTTTCACGTCGCCCATGAAAGACTTCGGCTATGACGTCAGCGACTATTGTGATGTCGACCCGATGTTCGGCACGCTGGCGGATTTCGACGCCGTGGTCAGCAAGGCGCATGAGCTTGGCGTGAAGGTGATGATCGACCTTGTGTTGTCCCACACCTCCGACCAGCATCCATGGTTCAAGGAAAGCAAGGCGGACAAGACCAACAGCAAGGCCGATTGGTATGTCTGGGCCGATGCAAAGCCCGACGGCACGCCGCCCAACAACTGGCTGTCCATCTTCGGTGGCTCGGCGTGGCAATGGCACGGGGAACGGGAGCAGTACTACCTGCACAACTTCCTCGTTTCTCAGCCCGATCTGAACTTCTGGGAGCCTGCTGTGCAAGAGGCCTTGCTGGATGTGGCGCGGTTCTGGCTGCACCGTGGGGTGGACGGTTTCCGTCTGGACACCATCAACTTTTACATGGCCGACAAGGAGTTGCGCGATAACCCTGCGCTGCCGCCCGAGAAACGCAACAGCACCATCGCGCCGTCAGTGAACCCCTACAACCATCAGGAACACCTCTATTCGAAGAACCAGCCGGAAAATCTGGACTTCCTGCGCAAACTGCGTGCCGTGATGGAGCCATTCAACGCCGCAGCCGTAGGCGAGGTGGGCGATGCCCAACGGGGCCTTGAGATCATGGGCCAGTACACAGCTGGCGATGATCTGATGCAGATGTGCTACGCCTTTGAATTCCTGAGCGGCAATCAACCGTCGGCCAAGATGGTCGCCGACGTGATGGACCGTGTGGACGAGGCTGCAGCGGATGGCTGGGCCTGTTGGGCCTATTCGAACCATGATGTGGTCCGTCATGCGACCCGTTGGGACCTGTCGCCGGCAGCCTTGCGGGCCTTCGCGACACTTATGATGTGCCTGAAAGGATCGGCCTGCATTTATCAGGGCGAGGAGTTGGGCCTGCCAGAGGCGGATGTGGCGTTCGAGGACCTTCAAGATCCCTACGGCATTCAGTTCTGGCCCAAATTCAAGGGCCGCGATGGTTGTCGCACGCCCATGGTTTGGCAGTCCAGCAACCAGAACGGCGGCTTCTCGGACGCGGCGCGCACGTGGTTGCCTGTCAGCCATGAGCATATGCACATGTCTGTGGCCGAACAGGAAGATGACCCAAGTGCCTTGCTGCATCACTACCGCCGCGCGATCGCGTTCCGGCACGCCCATCCGGCCTTGGCCAAGGGCGATCATGATGGCGTCAAGGCCAGCGGCGATGTTGTCTATTTCACCCGTCAGCATAACGGCGAGAAAGTCTTCTGCGCCTTCAACATGAGCGACAGCCCCTCAACCTTTGACGCGCCCAAAGGCAACTGGCGTGTTATCGGCGAGGATCTGGGCAGCGCCCATGTCTCGGACGACGGCAAACTACACCTCGGACCATGGCAGCCTTATCTGGCTGCGGCTGTCTGAAACTGAATTCCTAGGGAGGGACCCATGACAGACCTGAAACTTACGGATGTCGCAAAGACCTATGGCGGCACGGTCGAGGTTCTCAAGAACATTGATCTGGATATCAAACAGGGCGAGTTGATCGTCTTCGTGGGCCCGTCCGGCTGCGGGAAATCCACGCTGCTTCGGATGATTGCAGGGCTTGAGACAATCACCGGCGGCACGCTCGAAATCGACGGGCAGGTGGTCAATGACGTGCCACCCGCACAGCGGGGCATCGCCATGGTGTTCCAGTCCTACGCGCTTTATCCGCATATGACGGTGCGCGATAATATGTCCTTCGCGCTCAAGCTGGCCAAGAAGTCGAAGGCAGAGATCGACGAGGCGGTCGCGAAGGCGGCGAAAATCCTCCAGCTTGAGGAATATCTGGATCGTCTGCCCAAGGCCCTGTCGGGCGGTCAGCGTCAGCGGGTGGCCATTGGTCGTTCGATTGTGCGGGACCCGAAGGTCTATCTGTTCGACGAACCGCTCTCGAACCTCGACGCCGCCCTGCGCGTTGCCACACGGATCGAGATCGCCCAGCTGAAGGAATCCATGCCGGAAAGCACGATGATCTATGTGACCCACGATCAGGTGGAAGCCATGACGTTGGCCAGCCGCATCGTGGTTCTGGATGCGCTGAAGGACAACGGCTACAGCCATTCCATCGCACAGGTGGGCACGCCGCTTGAGTTGTACGAGACGCCGGAAAACGAATTCGTGGCGCAGTTCATCGGCTCTCCGGCCATGAACCTACTGCCCGGTGAGATCGTCGAGACCGGCGACCGGACGGGGGTCAAAACCGATGACGGTCACGGTGTGATCTATTCGGACATCAAGACGCAGGACGCCGACATGGGGCTTCGCGTCAATGTCGGCATCCGGCCTGAGGATTTCGTGGCCACTGACGCGGACGCTTACGGATTTGCGGGCAGGGTGGAGATTGCCGAAGCTTTGGGTGAAGTCACGCTGCTCTACTTCCCCTCGGCCACCTCCGGCAAGGACGGGACCGTCATCGCAAAAATGCCGGGCATCCACAAATCTATGCGGGGCCAGTCGGTGAACCTGACCGCCGATCCGGCGAAGGTGCATTTGTTCGCAAACGGCAAGTCACTTTACTACCGGTAAGGGGCGCGGTACGTCTCGGCCTTATGGCGAAACGACCAAACTCACGTGCTGGAAAGAACGACAGCGGGCGCGGGCAGCGCGACTTGACCGTGAAGGTCAAGACGGCACGCGGCCGCAAGATGTCGTCGACCAAGTGGCTGCAACGGCAGCTGAATGACCCCTATGTGCAGCGGGCCAAGGCCGACGGATATCGTGGGCGTGCTGCCTATAAGATATTGGAACTGAACGAGAAGTTTCAGTTTCTGACGCCCGGAAAACGGGTCGTGGACCTTGGCGCGGCCCCTGGTGGCTGGTGTCAGGTTGCGGTGCCGCGCATCAATGCGCTGGGGGAGCGTAAAGGCAAACCGGTCGGCACCATTCTGGGCATTGACCTGCAAGAGATGGAGCCGATTGCGGGCGCTGAGTTGCATCAGCTCGACTTCATGGAAGATGACGCCGACCTGAAAGTGAAAGAATGGCTGGGCGGAAAGGCCGATGTGGTCATGTCCGACATGGCCGCCAGCGCGTCAGGTCACAAGCAGACGGACCACTTGCGGATCATCGCGCTGTGTGAGGCCGCGGCCTACTTTGCCTTTGACGTGTTGGAAGAGGGTGGTGTGTTCATCGCCAAGGTTCTGGCCGGCGGGGCCGAGGGCGATTTGCAGAAGCTTCTCAAGCAGAAATTCACCAAAGTTGTGAACGTCAAACCGCCCAGCAGCCGGTCTGACAGTTCCGAGAAATTCGTGGTGGCCACAGGCTATCGCGGCAACACCGACACAGACGACGAGTAAGACCATGACCCATATTCTGGCCATCGACCAAGGCACGACCTCAAGCCGTGCGATCCTGTTCAATGCGGACATGGGCGTCGATCACATCGCCCAGCAGGAGTTCACCCAGATTTACCCGCAGTCGGGCTGGGTTGAGCATGATGTCGAGGAAATCTGGGACAGCGTCGTGGCCGTCTGTAAGGACGTTTTGGCCAAGTCCGACAAAGTGGCCGCCATCGGGATCACCAACCAGCGCGAAACCACCATTGTTTGGGACCGTGAGACGGGCAAGCCCATCCACAACGCCATCGTCTGGCAGGACCGCCGCACTGCCGCTTTTTGCGAGGAATTGAAGGCCGAAGGGTTCGAAGAGACGATCACCTCCAAGACCGGCCTGCTGGCGGACCCGTACTTTAGTGCAACCAAAGTACGCTACATCCTGCAAAACGTTGAAGGAGCGCAGGAAAAGGCCGAAGCGGGCAAGCTGGCGTTCGGCACGGTCGACAGTTTCCTGATCTGGCGCATGACGGGCGGTGCACGGCACGTCACCGACGCCACCAATGCCGCCCGCACGATGCTTTATGACATCCGCAAAGGCGCGTGGAGCACCACGATCTGCGAACGCTTCGGTATTCCCATGTCGATGCTGCCCGAGGTGCTCGACTGTGCGGCCGACTTCGGTACGACAGATATGTTCGGGCCTGAAATTCCTATCTTGGGCGTCGCAGGTGACCAGCAGGCGGCTACCATCGGTCAGGCCTGTTTCGAGCCGGGGATGCTGAAATCCACCTACGGCACGGGCTGCTTTGCATTGCTGAACACCGGCGATGAGCTGGTCGAAAGCCAGAACCGCTTGCTGGGCACAATTGCCTATCAGCTGGATGGCAAGACGACTTATGCCCTCGAAGGGTCGATTTTTATTGCCGGAGCCGTGGTGCAATGGCTGCGTGACGGCTTGGGCATTATCGCCAAGGCAGCGGACA
>JAHDFG010000149.1 GCA_020628265.1 Pseudooctadecabacter sp.
ACGGAACGGTCGCGCGGCGCTGCACTGGCTGATTTTGACGGCGATGGCCGGCTTGACCTGATCGTCACGAACCGCCGCGCGCCGCTTGAACTTTATCGCAATGTGACGCCCGACACCGGCAACTGGCTGCGCGTGGCCTTGCGGCAAGAGGGGGGCAATCGGGATGCAATCGGCGCAGTCATCACCGTGAATGGCCAAGCCGTGCAGCACACCATCGGCGGCGGCCATGCAGGCGGGCAATTGCTGCCCCGCCACTTCGGCCTTGGCACCGCGAGCGAGGCCGAAATCAAGGTCGAATGGCCCGACGGCACGATGTCCATGCATGCAGCGGATGCCAACCAAACCCTGCTGATCGCAAAGCCCCTTTAGGGCAGCGGCAGACCACTCGGCAGGGCGTCGGGTATCCCCAAACGCCCTTCAATCGCAGCGGGGTCTGTCAAAGCGTTCAGGAACGCCACGATCTGGGCGACCTCTGCCTCGGTAAGCACGACCGGCGCAACTGTCACCGCATCGGCAATCGCGGCGACCTGCGCGGGGTCATCTATCACTGCAAAGTCGGTGGCCACCATCGCGGGCCAAATGACCTGACCACGGTCATAGCGTGCAAGACCTGCGACCGGATCAAGGTGATCGCGCACGAAGTCCGTCAAATTGGCATGCGCGCCTGCATGTCCCCACGGTCCGGTCTTTGCCACATTGCGCAGGGACGGCGTGCGGAACGCGTACAAGTCCGCAGGATCGCCCGTCACGCGGAACCGACCCTCGTCCCGATGATGATCCTCAAACGTCGCGGACTTCCCAGGACCCACCTGCGGGACCCCCATGGCATGGAACTGATGATCGGTCTGGAACGGCCCGCTGTGACAGGCGGCACAACCTGCCTGCCCGTAGAACAGCTCCATCCCCGCCAATGCATCGCCGGCCAACGTGGCTTCACCTCGCAGGTGGGCATCAAAGGGCGACGTATCGGATCGCCATTCCCACGCCATAAAGGCCGCCAAAGCATCGGACAGGTGAACGAAAGTCATGTCATCGCCCGTCTGCACCTCGTCATGCAATTCCACAAAAGCGTCGGCATAGCCTGGGATGTCGCCAACACGTCGGGCCAGCAAATCCCACGCGCCACCCTCACCCGTGATCCGCCCCTGCCGAACCGCCAAAGCGACCTCATTCTCACGGAACGAACCGGCCATTTCATCACGGCTGAGAACGGGAAACATCGTTTGCGCGGACAACACATTGGCAAAGCCCTGCGCCATGTCCCCATCCATGGGTGTTCGCAGCCCGCTGGGATGGTCCGGATCGGCCTCAAGCCGTCCATCATGGAACATCACGGTGAACTCAAAAGCTCCGAGATTGAACAAGGCCGGCGCATTGCGGGGGATGCGTTCCTCGGGCGGATTGTCGGGGTCTACGACACGATCGGGGCCAAGGCCGATGCCTCCATCCCCGATGGACAACGACACCCCGTCCGCCGTTGCAAAATCGGGGTGGTGGCATGTGGCGCAGGCGATGGTCTTATTGCCGGACAGGATGGGATCGTAGAACAGCAACTGCCCCACTGCGACCTCGTCCATGTTCAGCGGCATATACATCGCGTCCGTCACTGCCTCCGGCAAAGGATCGTCTGCGAAAACTGCGCCGCCCATTGCCATCAAAACGCTGCCAAGGCCCAACACCTGCCGCATATGCCACCCTCCCGTTAGCGCAACCACACTGCGTCATACGCCGCGCGCTGGCAATGAAAACCACGGCCCCCGCGAAACAAAAAGGGCGGCCCCGCAATGCGGTACCGCCCCTTCCATTTCTAATTTGGGATTTAGACTGTGCCGCCCAAAGACCCTTCGAGCTGGGCCATCTCCTGACCACCGGCCATCATGTCCTGCAGCTCTTCCGGCGTGATCTCGCCACGCATAGCGGTGCCCAGCGTCTGGCCACGGTTCAACACGGTAAACCGGTCGCCCACGGCCAACGCGTGGCGCACGTTGTGCGTGATGAAAACCACCGCAATGCCCTGCTTGCGCACCTTGTCGATGGTCGCCAAAACGTTGGACGTCTGCCGTACCCCAAGGGCCGAGGTCGGTTCGTCCAAAATCAGAACCTTGGCCCCGAAATGCACCGCGCGGGAAATGGCAACCGTCTGGCGCTCGCCGCCGGACAGCGTACCCACCGCCTGATCGGGACCACGCAGGTTGATGCCCATCTTGCGCATCGCCTCCATCGTGATCTCGTTCGCCTTGTCATGGTCAAAGAACGGCAGGCCAAGGATCTTCTTCACCGGCTCGTTGCCCATAAAGAAGTTCCGGCTGACCGACATCAGCGGGATCATCGCCAGATGCTGGTGCACCGTCGCGATCCCGGCCTCCATCGCGTCACGCGGGTCGGCGAAATCCATCGGCTTGCCTTCAAAGATGATGTCACCCGCCGTTGGCTTGTGCACGCCGGACATCGTCTTGATGAAGGTGGATTTGCCCGCGCCGTTGTCACCCAACAGACAGTGACATTCGCTGGGGTAGACATCGACCGACACCCCTGCCAGCGCGATCACGCTGCCGAAATGCTTTTCGATGTTCTTCATCTGGATAATGGGTTCGGACATATCAACGCTCCCCCGTGATGATGCGACGGATGTAGGTGTTCAGGATCACAGCAGCCAAAAGGATCACGCCAAGGAACACGCGGAACAAAGAACTTTCGACGCCCGCAAAGAATAGCCCCTGCTGGACCACCCCGAAGATCAACGCGCCCAAAGCTGCCCCAATGACAGACCCGTATCCGCCCGTCAGCAAGGCGCCCCCGATGACCACCGCGATGATGGCCTCGAATTCCTTCAGCAGGCCGCGATCGGCACCAGCTGACCCGAACTCCATCACCTGACAGGTCGCAAAGACCGTGGCGCAGAAGGCGGTGAACATGAACATCAGGATTTTCACGCGGTTCACCGGAACACCGGAATTGCGGGCCGCATCGGCGTCACCACCGGCTGCGAAAATCCAGTTGCCGAAACGTGTCTTGGTCAGCAGCACATGACCAAAGATTACCAGCGCAATGGCCCAGACGATCAGGACCGGAATGCCGTTCACGATAGGCTCACCCGCGCGGTTGCCCCGCTCGAACACGGCGATCAAACCGTTGTCACCCAGCCATTGGAAAAAGCCCGTCAGGATCTTGCCGCCAAAGAGCGGCGCCAGCCAGTCCCCTTCGGCTGCGTCGCGGATGCCGCCAATGATGGTTTTCCGTTCGATGACTTGCGGCAGGAAAATCGTGAACCCGCGCAAGATGAACAGGAACGCCAGCGTCACGATGAAACTGGGCAATCCGGTCTTGATACAAATGAAACCGTTAAGTGCACCGATGGCGATACACATCGCAAAGGTCACGATGATCGCAAGCCAGACGGGCCAAGCCATCGTGACCGAGAAGATGGCGATCATCATGCCCGCGAAGCCGATCATCGATCCGACGCTAAGGTCGAATTCACCGGCAATCATCAGCAGGCAGGCGCCCACCGCGATGATCATGAATTGCGCCGAAACGATCGACCAGTTCAGCACGCCTTGGCTGCTGAACATGCCGGAATCGAAGGCGAACAATAGAAAGAATGTGAACACGGCGACCGTGCCGACAATCCCGCCCAACTCGGGCCGGATCAGCGCTTTGCGCAGCGGAGAAATCTCCTTAATACGTTCGTCTGTTTGCGCGGCCTGTGCCATCGGCCACCTCCCTTGCCTCAATGCTGAATAGAAAACGGGCGGCCTTTTTCGTTCAAAAAGCCGCCCGCAAGAGTGCTAGAACTTACCGGAATTCACCGGCGAATTCTTCAACTTTGGCCAGCGCGTCCGCAGTCACGAAACCGGGGCCAGAGTTGATGTTGTTGCCCGGCAGAACGCCGTAGCGGTCATAGTTGGCCAGAACCACAACAGGCAGGTAGGCCTGCAAGAACGGCTGCTGGTCGATGCCCCACTGGATGGTGCCCGCCTTGATCGCTTTCACGATCTCGTCGCCAAGGTCAAAGGTGCCAAAATAGATGTCACCGGCCAGACCCAACTCGTCGAGAGCGAGGATCGTCGGATCTGCAGAGGTCGGGCCAAGCGTCAGCACGGCTTCGGTCTCTGGGTTGGCGTTCAGGTAAGCCATGACGCGGTTCTTGATTTCAGCAGGGTCTTGGCCTGCGTCGATCATCTGGTTGCCCAACTCAATGCCCAGACCGTCAGCGAAGCCCTGACAACGCTCGGTGGACGATGGCTGCACGATGTAGTGGTTCACGCACAGGAAGCTGCCGATGCCGTCGCCGGCCGCGCGCAGACCAGCGGCGTAGCCTGCGTCATACTCGGGCTGACCAACATACATCAGGGCGCCGACTTCGCGGGCCTGATCTGGTGTGCCGGAGTTCATGATGATCACGTCAACGCCAGCGTCCACAGCGGCAGACACAGGACCGGACAGCACGTCATAGTCGGCCAGCGTCGTGATGATGCCGTCGGGGTTGGATGCGGTCGCCTGCTCGATGATGCGGGCCATGTCGGCCAGGTCACCGGTGGGCGGGTTGCGGTATTCAACGTTCACGCCGACCTGTTCGCCAGCCAGCGCGATGCCGTTCTTGATGGTGTTCCACCAGCTGTCGCTGTCAGGTGCGTGGCTGATCAGGATATAGGTCAGGTCATCGCCATGGCCGTCGGCCTGAGCGGTCGTCGCAACGGCAAGCGGTGCGGCGACAAGGGCTGCTGTTGCCAGCAATTTGGTCATCGTTTTCATATTTTCCTCCCAAGGAAACTTTCTTCCAAAAGTCAAAGGCCGGTCTGACGCCGCCCTCGGACAGATCAAAGCATGAGTCGTTTCATTTTGCAACCGGTTGCAAAAATTTGTTGCACAAGACAGGCTTCACAACAGGAAAAACCCATGTAAGGACTATGAAACCGCAACCAGAATTCTGACATTTCATGCCCGTAACCCTCAAAGATGTGGCCATCCGCGCCGGTGTTTCGACCTCTGCCGTCTCACGCACCTTTACCGACGGCGCCTCCGTTTCCGAAAAGATGAGGGCAAAGGTCGAGAAGGCGGCGGCCGATCTGGGCTATTCGCCCAACGCCCTTGCGTCGTCCCTGACAACGGGCCGGACCAAGCTGATCGGGCTGGTCAGCAACAACTTCCACAACCCGATCTTTCTGCAGGTCTTCGACTTGCTGACCCGCAAGCTGCAAGACGTTGGCTTGCGCCCCTTGTTGATGAACCTGCACGGGCAATACGACGCGGTGTCTGCTGTGCGGATGTTGCAGCAATATTCTGTCGACGGGGCCATCGTGTCCTCCTCGACCCTCGCACCCGAGTTCTCGAAGGCGTTTCGCGACGCGGGGCTTCCAGTCGTCAATTCATTCGGCCGGTTCTCGACCTCACCCGAGGTGCATGTCGTCGGCGTCGACAACTCCGAATGCGGACGCATGGCAGCGCGAACACTGGTGGAACGGGGCTATACGCGCGTGGCATTCTTGGGCGGGCCAGAGGCTGCGACCTCGACCCAAGACCGTTT